>NZ_PNDK01000011.1:0-78773 GCF_005887265.1 Pseudoalteromonas sp. S1608 | reverse complement strand
GGGTTAAGGGTTAAGGGTTAAAGACCCTAGGCCCTAGGGCTTAGAGTCTTATAAAACTAAATTACAACAAGCTGACCGTTAATTGCACCGGCTTCTTTAAGTGCTTCAAGAATAGCCATTAAATCACCCGGGGCAGCTCCTACTTCATTAATAGCACGTACTAAGTCATCAAGACTTACACCAGGGTCAAATACAAAAGCGCGTGAATCATCTTGATTAACATCAATAATACTTTGCTGAGTAACCACGGTTTCACCCTCTGCTAAAGGATTTGGCTGCGCTACATTTTGTTGTTCCGCAATCGTTACTGTTAAACCACCGTGGGTAATTGCCGCAGGTTGTAATTTTACATTTTTGCCAATAACAATGGTGCCAGTACGCGAATTAACAATTATTTTTGCCGAAGTATCTGCCGGCTTAAATTCTAAGTTTTCAAGGGTTGATAAGTACGATACGCGCTGCGAGGCATCACGCGGTGCAATAACGCGAATAGAAGCCGCATCGAGTGCTTGAGCGCTATTTGGACCAATTAAATCATTAATGGTTTTCTCTAAACGTTTAGCAGTAGTAAAATCAGGGCGGTTTAAATTAAAAGTAATATAATCATTTTGCATAAATGGGCTTTTAACAGCACGCTCAACGGTTGCACCATTTGGCACGCGTCCTACCGTTGGCGTATTAATCACAACGCGACTGCCATCAAGCCCCTCAGCACCTAGGCCACCTACAATTAAACTGCCTTGAGCGATGGCGTAAACATTACCATCAACCCCTTTTAAGAATGTTTGCAGTAATGTGCCACCGCGCAAGCTGCCTGCACTGCCAATCGATGATACGGTTATATCAATAGTCTGCCCTGGCTTTCTAAATGGGGGAAGTTCAGCATGAACAGCAACCGCTGCAACATTTTTAATTTTTGGCTTTAAACTAGCAGGTAACGTAATACCAAAACTATTGAGCATGCCTTTGAAGCTTTGTTCGGTAAAACGGCTTTGCTCACCGGTACCAGGTAAACCAACAACTAAGCCATAGCCCACTAATTGGTTTGAGCGCACCCCTTCGACCATAGACACATCTTTAATTCGCTCAGCACTGGCAGTAAATTGCCAGCCTAGTAGCACCATAAAACAAAAAACTTTAAAACCATTCATGTCGAATGTCCTCTAAAAGGGAAACAATGAGCTGCTAAAGAAACGCGTTAACCAACCCGGGCTTTGTGCCTCTTGAGTTTGACCCTTACCTGAATACTGAATACGTGCATTCGCAATTCGATTAGACTCAACAGTATTATCGGCATTGACATCTTGCGGACGCACTAACCCTTCTAGGCGAATAAATTCTTCACCGGTGTTTAACGTTAGCCATTTTTCACCGCGAATCACTAAATTACCATTTGGTAGTACTCGCATCACGTTAACCGAAATATCGCCAACTAAGCTGTTTGATTGATTTGATTTTGAGTCACCTTTAAATGAGGAATCACTGCCAATACCAAATTGAATACTATCGCCACCAATATTTACCGGTAAACCACCTAAGCCAATAACAGGGTCGAGGCTGGCATCGGTTTCTTTATCTGTTTCAGTTTTAGCGGCTTTAGTCGCTTGGGTCGACTCTTGTAATTTAACAGTAATGATATCGCCTGTTCGCAGTGCTTTTTTATCGGCATAAAGATCATTCGATAATTGAGTACTGAACAAAGAGCCGGTTGCGACTACTGGCTCCATATTAGGCTCTGGATACATAGGTGCATAATAGGGATCGTCTTGTACTACCTCATTATTTTGTGTAGCTACACAACCACTTAATAGTAAAGTTCCTACTGTAAATAACATAATATTACGCATACAATCCCCCAAAACTATAACTGTTGATTGATATAACTCATCATTTCATCAACGGCTGAGATAACTTTTGAGTTCATCTCATAAACGCGCTGCGTTTCAATCAAATTAACTAACTCTTCGGTCACATTTACATTTGATGTTTCAAGTGAACCTTGAATAATCGTACCTAAACCTTCAACACCCGGATTACCTTGAACAGGCGCACCACTTACCGCGGTTTCGGTATATAGGTTTTGCCCTATAGGCTCAAGGCCAGACGGATTAATAAAATCACTAATCGTGATCTGACCAATAACCACGTTTTCGGCCTGACCTTTTACGCGAACTGACACTTCACCATCTTGAGATACGGTGATCGACTGTGCATCGTCAGGTACATTCATTTCAGGCTGAACAACATAACCAGCACCCGAGGTCACAACACGCCCGTCGCCGTCAGTAGTAAATTGGCCGTTTCGCGAATATGCAATATTGCCATCTGGCTGTAATACTTCGAAAAACCCAGGACCAGAAATCATCCAATCTAATGAATTTTCAGTGGTGAGCATATTACCTTGAGAAAAGTTTTTTTGGTTAGCCACCACCTTAGTACCCGCACCAAGCATTAAGCCTGACGGCATTTCGGTGTCTTGCGATGAGCGACCGCCTGGTTGATTAATATTTTGGTAGAGTAAATCTTCGAAAATAGCGCGGCTTTTTTTGTAACCCACTGTACTGGCGTTCGCTAAGTTATTTGATATAACCGATATATCAGTTTGTTGAGCGTCAAGCCCTGTTTTACTTATCCATAATGCTGGATTCATAATAATATCCTCACGTTGAAGTTAAACGATGCGCATTAGCTGCTCTTGACGTTCGTCAATCTCTTCAGCTGTTTTCATCAGTTTTACTTGTAATTCAAATTGGCGTTGGTGACTGATCATATCGACCATTTCATGCACAGGATTTACATTCGACTTTTCTAATGTGCCACCTAATACTTGTACATTGGCTGATGTTTCAACTATTTCGCCTGGTTTAGCTCTAAATAAACCATCGCTACCCTTCTCGAGCGTGGCGTTGTTTGCATCAACCACTTTTAGCCGATCAACTTCTTCTAAAAAGTTAGCCGGTGCACCTTGAGGGCGAACTTGAATAGTGCCATCTTTGCTAAATTCAATTTTTTCAATCGGTACAGGTAATATGACAGGCCCGCCTTCGCCAATAACTTGACGACCATCGCTGGTAGTTAACATACCTTCAGCCGTTATATTTAACGAACCCACTTTTGTATAGGCTTCATTACCAGAGGCATCCTGAACACTCAGCCATGCATTATCACTCATAGCAATATCAAGACTGCGACCTGTTTCGACAACACCGCCCGATGTCATGTTTGATCCTGGGCGCTCTTGCATAGCAAAAACACGAGTCGGCAAACCTTCACCGAAAGCCTGCATTGAGCGCGCTTGCGCAAAATCAGATTTAAACCCAGTGGTGTTTGCATTTGCCAAATTATTGGCTTTAAGAGCAAGCCCTTGCATGCTTTGTTTAGCGCCAGATGCGGCTATGTAGACCATTTTATCCATAACATCGACTCATTAAGAAATCTATATATGAGTAAATGCAATATAAGTGCCAAATTAAATTAAAGCATGAATAAGATTTTAAGAGAGGAATAAAAAAGGCTGCATTAAGCAGCCTTTATAAATCAAAATATGGTTATCGGATCTGTAAGATATTTTGTTGCAGCGTTGAATTCACTTCAAGCGCACGAGAGTTTGCTTGGAAGTTACGCTGCGCACTAATCAAATCAACCAGCTCTGTGGTTAAGTTTGTATTTGATTGCTCGAGCGCTGAAGAATTGATTTTGCCTAAAGTCCCTGTTCCCGGCTCACCCGCAATCGGCTCACCTGAGGTTAAACTTTTTTTCCATGAAGTATCACCCACCTGTTGTAAACCTTGTGAGTTTGCAAACCTAACCATGGCTACTTGACCTAAATAAGTTGAGTCACCATTACTGTACGACGCTACAACTTTTCCATCAGTACCAATATCAATACCCGCTAAGCGACCTACTGTCGCACCATCTTGCTCTAGTGCTTTTACTTCAAAGCGACTCGCAAACTGGCTTGGAACTTTATTTGATGTATTCGCTTCGTCGCGCCAGTTAATAGCTATATCACTAAACTGAGCACCATTACTTAATAGGCCACTTAAATTAGCCCCGGTTAAATTAACATCAGTAAAGGTTGGACCGACATTTGGAACGCCATCGGTAGTTGCAGGCAAACCACTTGCATCAAACCCAAAGGTACTTAGAGGGCTTGGTGTTGCCGTTGCAGCACCAGTAGCATCAAACGGTTGTTTATCTAGCGTGCCATGTACCTGCCATTCATTAGGCGCTGTTTTTACAAAAAAGAATTGTAAAACATGTGGCTCACCTAAAGAGTCATAAGTTGTAGTCGATGTAGATGCAGTATATGTGCTGCTGTCTGTTGCATCAAACGGTACTGCCACAACATCTTTACGTGAGTCAAGGTTGAAAGAAGTATATACGTTACTTGTAGAGCGTGGTGAACCAGAAGAGTCTGGTATTTGTAATGCAGATGAAGTACTAAGACTTACTGAGGTTGTATCTCCGGTAACCTCATCAACAGGGAAGCTCTGTAAAAAATTACCTTTGGCATCAACAACGAAATTGTCTTTATTAAGCTTAAATGCTCCAGCACGTGTAAAAGTTTGGTCTTGTGAATCCAGACTTTGAGTAGTTGCAAAGTAACCTTCACCCGTGATCGCTAAATCCAGTGAGTTATTAGTAAACTGCAGCGACCCTTGATGAAACTGCTGGGCAACGATGGTCGTTTGCACACCATCACCATTTTTCGTTTTGCCGGCACTGAATACTGATGATGCGTATACATCAGCAAATTCAGCACGAGACTCTTTAAAACCCGTGGTATTTACGTTGGCAATGTTATTGGCGGTAACATCCAAATCTTTTTGTGCGGCAGCAAGGCCTGTTAATGCAATATTGAAGCTCATAATTAACCTCTAACCTAAAAATATTTAGCCTGATGGCTAAAAAAATACATAAAATCTATTACGCGATTTCTGCGACATCAGTCAGCCTAACCGCACCTTCTTTAGTATTAATAATAATGCCGCTTGAGCCGTTAATATTAACACTTTCAATATTTTTGAATGTAGCTAATGGGAGGCTTGAAAATTCCCCATTTGTACTACCTTCTGCTTTAATGTTGTATTCGCCAGGTGGTAGCCGTTCACCCGCTTCATTTTTACCATCCCATGCAAAACGGATGGCTCCTGCAGGCTGAGTGCCTAAATCTATAGTTTTAACCAACTGCCCAGATGCATCTTCAATGCGGATCATTAAACTATCGACTGGCTTTTCAGCTACAACAGAACCTCTTGATTCACCCGACTCATTAAGCTCCAGTGTATCCGACTCCAACAAAGCTTGTTTGCCTACCAGTGTTGATGCTTGCAATGCCGAATTTGATGTCATCGACGCAGCTAAGGAATCAAAGTTAGAGTTCAAATTTGATATTCCTTCAGCCATGGTAAAGCTTGTCATCTGTGCAATCATCTGATCGTTATCAGCTGGTTTGCTGGGATCTTGATATGACAACTGCTGTGTTAACAACGAAAAGAAATCTTCTTGGGTTAACGCATCACTATCCTCTTTTTGTGGCACTTGCTTATCTTGCCAACGTAAAGAGTCCATGTAGGATGAAGAAGTACTAATATCGTTACTCATGAGCTACCCTCAGTTACCGCTGACCTAACAGCAGTGTTTTACTTAACATTTGCTTAGCTGCATCAGCAACTTGAACATTTGTCTGATAAGAGCGAGATGCAGAAATCATATTTGCCATCTCCTCAACAACATTCACGTTGGGTTTATAAATGTAACCATTTTCATCCGCACTCGGGTGGTTTGGGTTATATTCAATTTGTAGTGGTTTATCACTCTCAACCACTCCTAACACTTTTACACCAACGGCAGAGCCCTGTGGGTTGCTTGCTGATGCTGACGCTTTTGTTAGCTCCGCAGCAAATACAGGTTGTCGCGCTCGGTACGTTTCATTTTGTGAGGAACTAATTGTATTGGCATTAGAGATATTACTTGCCGTGGTATTTAATCGCACGTTTTGCGCGCTCATACCCGAACCTGCAATATCAAACACATTATATAAACTCATAATTAGGCTCCTTGACTACCGAGGGCTTTTTTCAGGCCTTTAAATTTACCATTAAGAAACTGGACACTGGCCTGATACTCCATAGCATTCTGTGTATACAAGTTCCGTTCCACTTGTATATCAACAGAGTTACCATCACCTGTATCTGTTTGATTTGGCGTACGAAATAGTTCATTTCCACCTACACTACGGGTACCACCGGCAATGTGTTTTTCGTTGGTTCTTACCATCGTATTGCCGCTTAGTTGGTTAGACTTTGCCGTTTTTAATGCTGAGGCAAAGTCGATATCTTTTGCTTTATAGCCGGGCGTATCAGCATTTGCGATATTAGTAGCGAGCATTTCTGCTCTTTGCGAACGGATCAACATCGCATGCGGATGCACGCCTAATGCTTTATCAAAACTGATAGCCATAACTATCTCCAAAAAATTGACTTAGTACCAATAAAGCAATAAGTAAGCCAGCAATGAAAATAGTGACGATAAAAACAAAAAACGACGCTATAGCGCCGTTTTTAGGAGGGGGGTGTGTAAACGGTAGTTATTTTTTTTGATAAATAATCCCGGGGTTACAACGCACCATATCAAATTCGGTACTCAAACCAGACATAGATTCCGACGCACCTAAAAATAAATACCCCTTAGGGTTAAGTGCTTGAGAAAATTGTGCAATTATTTTGGCTTTCACCTCAGGTGAAAAATAAATTAAAACATTACGGCAAAATATAATATCGAATTTACCCATCAAAGCGTACGAGTCGAGTAAATTTAAATGCCTAAAGCTCACTTGCTTTTTCAATGAGTCAACCACTTGTGCCATACCATTGCCGCTATCTTTAAAAAACTTCTTACGACGCTCAGCAGATAGCCCGCGAGCCAGTGCCAATGCATCATATTCAGCGTGTTTACACATATCCAGCATGGTATTTGAGATGTCAGTACCCACTATTTGTGCACCCATTTTTAAAACACCAGGACTACTTGATTGAAACTCAGCAACCGACATAGCAATTGAATAAGGTTCTTGCCCTGAAGAGCTCGCAGCAGACCATATTTTTAATGGCCTATTTAACGCTTTAAATTCAGGGAATAATCTGGTTTTGAGCAACTCAAATGGGTATTGATCTCTAAACCACAATGTTTCGTTGGTTGTCATGGCATCAACAACAGCAGCGCGCAATTGACGCTCATGCACGCCAAGTGTTTTGCTAACCAGTTCAGATAACGATTCAACATTAAATCGAGACATTAATGGTGCCAAGCGACTTTTAACCAAATACTGCTTATTTTCACCTAAAACAATACCGCACTGTTGTTCTAAAAATAAGCGAAATTGATCGTATTCTGTTTGCTGCAAATCTTTATTAGTCAAATCAATAACACCTATGTTTATTAATCACAATGAACCCACTTATTAACGGCTGTAGCAAGCTCGTCTGGATTAAATTTTGCAATAAAATCGTCAGCCCCTACTTTTTCAATCATTGCTTGGTTGAACACACCACTTAACGATGTGTGTAAAATCACATGCAATGGTGCAAGTTTGGGATCTGCTTTAATTTCTGCAGTGAGCGTATAACCATCCATTTCTGGCATTTCTACATCTGAAATAAGTAACCCTACTCGCTCTGTAATATCGTTAACACAATCAAGCTCTGCAATTTCTTTTAGTCTTATTAAAGCTTCTTTACCATTTTTAGCAAGTTCAGTAGTTACACCTAAAGGTTCTAACGCTCGTTTAACCTGATTTCGTGCCACGGCCGAATCATCGGCAATAAATACAATTCTTTCGCCTAAGTCTTTTTGTATATTACCTTGCGAGGCAACATCATCACTCACGGTAGTATTGACAGGACAAATTTCGTTTAGGATCTTTTCTACGTCGAGTATTTCAACCAGCTCATTTTCAATTTCAGTCACGGCAGTTAAATAAGAATAGCGGCCCGCTCCTGATGGCGGTGGCATTATTTTTTCCCAGTTCATATTAACAATCCGCTCAACACCACCAACTAAAAAGCCCTGCACTGTACGGTTATATTCTGCAATAATAATAAAGCCATCTTCGATGCTTTTAATAGGACGACCACCTACTGCCATTGATAAGTCAATTACCGAGATTGTTTGGCCACGGATATGTGCTACACCACGAATGTAAGCGTTAGATTTTGGCATGCTGGTTAATGGCGGGCATTGAAGAACTTCTCTTACCTTAAACACATTAATGCCAAAGCGCTGACGTCCGTTAAGCTTAAATAACAATAACTCTAAGCGGTTTTGCCCAACCAACTGAGTACGTTGGTTTACTGAGTCTAAAATACCGGCCATTTAAATCTCCTAAGAAAACAAATATAAGGAACGATAATTGCTTTCAATTAATAAAGCGTCATAACACAACGGGGGCGTCTAAATTCTGACGCAAAATATTTATACCCTGTTTGCAACCATAAGCATAGTCGAAACATTATGAGTTTGTTAAAAAAAACCAGAAGATACAGTGTTTTTTATTTTCTTGCTAGCCTCTGCTTCACTTTGCCACTGAAGGCTCAAGTATTTAGTAAAGAATCACTACAGGAAATGGCTGTATCTTATGTTGCTCAAAAAGCAGTAACTACAAATGACAACAAAATACAGTTTAGCGCGTTACCGCTAGATACCCGCATACCCGATCGCCAGTGTAACTCTGAGCTAGAGCTAGTAACGCCAAGTGAGCCCCCATTTAATCGTCAGGTCACCATTCAAATAAAATGTAACGATAGTGACAACTGGGCACAATACGTTCATGTGAGAATCACTGAATCAGCACCTGTTGTAGTTGCTACTACCAATTTAGCACGAGGTGAAGTGATTACTCCATCCCATTTAAGTATTGATATGCGCCCTGCGCACTTTATACGTGTTCAGTATCTTGATGATCCTGCGCAACTTATTGGTAGCCGCAGTAAACGTAATATTCGTGAAGGTATGCCTGTACTACTCAATCAAATTTGTATGGTTTGCAAAGGCGACTCTGTCAATATTTTTGCCAATATTAAAGGGTTAAGAGTAAAAACCACGGGTGTTGCATTAGAGGATGGAACCTTAGGTGAACAAGTACGAGTTGAAAACAAAAAAACAGGTAAAGTTTTAAATGCGCGAGTAGATGGTGTAGAGTCTGTGCAGGTAAATATTTAATGTAAATTTATGCTAAAGTATCTTTAGTAAATGCCGATATAAAGGCATCAGTTGGGTAATAAACGGGTTTTTATCATGGTCGGTCAAGTAAACAAATCAAATCAACAGCCTGGTGTTTTAACAAACACTCAACAGCAAAAAGTTGATTTAAAAAGAGATAATGCAAATACACAAGCTGCGCAAACGCCTTCACCTAAAGCTGCAAGCGATTCGGTGAGCTTAACACCGCAGGCCAAGCAATTAAAATCTTTACAAGAAAAAGCAGAGCAGTCTTCTGGTTTTGACAGCAACAAAGTTGCTGAGCTTAAAAAAGCGATTACCGAAGGCAAGTATCAAATAGACAGTGAGAAACTTGCCAAAAATTTAGCAGACTTCGAGTTTAATGTTTATGGCTGATCACAATAGTTTAATTACGATTAAACTAAACGAACAAATAAATTGTTTAACAACCTTGAGTGAGCTTCTTACTCAAGAACTTGATGCTATTGCCTCACGAAGAGGCGAAGGTTTAAAAGAAATTGCCCAACAAAAAATGTCTTTTTTAACCAGCATAAGCACCCTAGATAAAGAACTCAGTAAACTGATTGCCAGTAATGATCAGCAAACAGATGAAAACGCTGACTTAATAAAGCTAACTCGAGAAAAGCTTGAGCAGTGTCAAAAACAAAATGAAGTTAACGCTCATGCAGCGCACCAGGCGCAGTTAAGTGTAAAGCAATTAAAGGGTATTTTAATTGGCGCACCTTCGTCTATGACCTACGATCAAGCCGGTAGCGTAGTTAATACTGACAACAGCATTGTGCGTAACCTAAAAGCCTAAAGAATACTCATAAAAAAACGCCTAAACGATTATTCGTTTAGGCGTTTTTTTATGAGTAATAATTTGTCGGTTAGTAATAACTTGTCGCTTAGTAATAAGTGACTTTTTTCACTTCCCGTGGTTTTATCTCACCTATGTACAAGTCGTGCACGCGTTTCATATTAAGCTCAAGCTCGGTTATATACATATCATTAACGGCATAGGTTTTTATAATTTGTGCGCCTTTAATAATACCTTGTACTTTGCTTTGTAAATAATCATCTTGGGCAACCGAGCCTGCAACCGTTGTACCTGCGGTAATTTTTTGCCCGTACACTTGTTCCGTTAGTTCGCGGTATGCTTCTAGCTTTGAGGCTTTAATTGCCATAAGCTGTTTTTGAGTGTCATTACTTCCCGACTGCAAACTAATGGGCGCGTACCCTATTGCTTTTAATACAGGGTAATTATTTGGCTCAACATATTTATATTCAACGTGCTTATCAAATATATTGCTACAACCGCTTAACGTTAAGCAGCCTAATGTGATCATTAATGGCATTACTCGCATCATACAGGGCCTTTAAAAACTAATTAAACTCAGTTATGCACGTTTAATGCCAGTGATACCTATATTCTGTAACAACAAATAATAGTGGTACATTACTTGCTGAGATTCATTAACGCTAACGTTTAATTGGAGTAAGAGTATGAAGTCGTTTTTAAAAGCAGTATTGGCAGGATTAAGCACCACTGCTGTATTAACGTTTTCACCTTTTACCCACGCTCAGTGGTATGAGTCTACAGGCCATGCGGTTATTCAAAATAGCGACATTCCCGGTGCAAAGGCCGCTGCAATAAAAGATGCGATTACCCAAGCCCTTGTATTCTCTGGTGCGCGGGTGAGCTCGGTGCAAACACTTGTTGATGGTGTTTTAACCCAAGATCAGCTAAAAATAAGTAGCCAAGGCGAAATTCAAAAAATAGAGCTCGTTAGCGAAAACCGCAGCAATGATGAATTTGCGATTACCTTACGCCTAGATATTTTTGCACAAACCGAGCAATGCCCGCAAAGCAACTTCAATAAATTTATAGCTGTGACGCAAAGTCAATTAACAAATCGCGAACACGCTAGAATGGGTCAAATATTTGACATTAATAAAGCAGTAAGCAAAAACATCTACACGTCACTGCAAAAATCAAAAATGAGTGCTATACCGGTTGCCTATTTCAATAAAGCTATAAAGGTTGATACCTACTTTAATCAACAGCATGACTATTCTAACAGTCAGTTAGAAGAAATTTCATCACGCAGCAACGCGCAATATGTGCTGTTAAGTCAAATAACCAGTTTATCTACCAGCGATAAACTCAATAGCGACTATGCGTTTTGGCAAGATGAAAGCTATCAGCGCCACTACCAAATAGAGTTTAGCTTATTTAATGGCACCACTTACGAGCCATTATGGCAAAATAGCTATCAAAGCCAAGCTATCTGGCCATTTGAAAAAACAGCTATTATTGATGTAAACAGTAATCGTTTTTGGCAGTCACCTTTTGGTCAAAGTATTAGTGAGATAAACCAAACCCTAAGTTACGATTTGCAAGCAGCCATGGCGTGCCTACCCACCCAAGGCAAAATTTTGCACATGGAAAATAATAAACTCGTCATTAACTTAGGAAAGGCACATGGCTTAGAAAAAGGCCAACAACTGAGTATTGCTCATCATAATTATTTAACAGACGCGCAAGGCAACACCATGCCGCATACTATAACCACTTTGAACCGTATTCGTGTAGAGCAGCTATATCAGCATAGCGCCATTGCCGTCAGTATTAATGATCAGCCTTTACCGGGCGTACAAATTAACGATATTGTGGAAGTTGCAACGCCCTAAAGTGCTTGGGTTAGCTTAACTTTTAAATTATCGTGAGCGCTTAACCAATCTGCTAACTGCTCAACCCCAGATAAATGCGGGTAGTGCTTTCGACAGGCCAATACAATATTACGTTGCTGATTAGGAAAAATAGGCAAATAATGAATTCCCTCTCGGGGGATTGCAGCAAGTTTTGGCACAAACGTAACCCCATCGTCCATCGCCACCAGCGCTAATAAGGTTTCTAAGCTATTACCTTGATACTGGCTAGAAACATCCACTCCTGCCGAAAAACAAAACTGCTGGGCTTGATCTTTAAAGCAATGGCCATCACTTAACATTAATAGGTTACTATCTTGAAGATCTTGCAGTGCTACCTTTTTATTTACAGCTAAAGCGTTATCAGCAGATACCGCAACTAAAAAGTCTTCTTTATATACATTAATCGTATGGTAATTTTTTAGCTCAGGCACATCCGCTAAAATTGCAAAATCCACCTCGCCACTGTCTAGCGCAGCTAAAATGGTAGAAGTTTGCATTTCAATAAACGAAAACTGACTTTGAGTAAATGCCGCTTTCATTGATGTAAGCAGTGTAGGTAGTAAATACGGGGCAATAGTAGGAATAATACCAATACTCAGCTTGCCCTGTAACGGTTGGTTAGAAGTAGCAGCCAGTTCTTTTAATATTTGAGTTTGTTCTAATATAAGAGTGATTTGTGTCAACAAACGTTCACCTTGGGTTGTTAAGGTAACGTGCTTAGTTGAACGGTCAAATAAGATAACCCCTAATTCTTGTTCTAGCTTTTTAATTTGCCCACTCAAGGTGGGCTGGCTTACAAAGCAAGCGTCGGCTGCTTTACGAAAATGTTTAAAATGCGCAACGGCTTTTACATATTCTAAATCTTTTAAGTTCATATTCACACTCAACCTGATAGCTTATGCCTATCAGTTTAATACAAACAAACGATTGGAACTATATTTAATTGTTCGCCATAATGGCTATCAACAAATCAAGAGGAACTAAAAACATGTTAAACAATATTGAAGGTCAAACAATCCCTAACGTTACATTTGCAACGCGTCAAAACGACGAATGGAAATCAGTAACTACTGATGACATTTTTAAAGGCAAAACAGTCGTTGTGTTTTCACTACCTGGTGCATTTACACCAACGTGTTCATCAACTCACCTACCACGCTACAACGAGTTAGCTGGTGTACTTAAACAAAATGGCGTTGACGACATTGTTTGTGTATCAGTAAACGATACCTTTGTAATGAACGCATGGGCTGAACATCAAGAAGCGCAAAACATTACCTTACTACCAGATGGTAACGGCGAATTTACTGACGGCATGGGTATGCTAGTTGATAAAAACGATTTAGGTTTTGGTAAGCGCAGCTGGAGATACTCTATGCTGGTTAAAGATGGCGTAGTAGAGAAGATGTTCATCGAACCAGATTTACCAGGCGACCCGTTTGAAGTATCAGACGCCGACACTATGCTTGATTACATCAACCCAACTCAAGTAAAACCAGAGGCGGTTACTCTATTTACTAAGCCTGGCTGCCCTTTCTGTAAAAAAGCAAAAGAGCTACTTACAGCTAAAGGCTTTGCTTTTGAAGAAATCGTAATGGGTGCTGGCGCATCACTTACCAGCCTTAAAGCGGTATCGGGCCGTGAAACCGTACCACAAGTATTTATTGGCGGTAAGCACATTGGCGGCTCAGACGATTTAGAAAAATACTTTGCTTAATTAAGTAAATAAAACAGGGGCTGCAACGCCCCTGTTTATTAAAGGAAAAACACTATGAAAGAATTGCAAACCGACGTTGTTGTTATAGGTGCAGGTACTGCTGGTTTAAGTGCCTACCGTAATGCAAAACAATTTACTCAAAACGTACTTATGATTGAATCAGGCCCATACGGTACAACCTGCGCACGTGTTGGTTGCATGCCAAGTAAGTTATTGATTGCTGCAGCAGAAGCCGCGCACTCAATAGAAATGGCACCTGCCTTTGGAGTTCACAGCTCAAAACCGGTTATTGACGGTAAAGCCGTTATGGCACGAGTTAAAAGTGAGCGCGATCGCTTTGCAGGATTCGTAGTAGAAGCCGTAGATGAAATACCTAGCGAAGATAAAATTCGTGGCTATGCACAGTTTTTAGACGCCAACCGCGTGCAAATAGATGAGCACACCATTATCACTGCTAAACGCTTTGTAATAGCAACAGGTTCACGCCCATCTTACCCTGGCGTATTTAATAACTTTGGCGACCGACTGATTATTAATGACGATGTATTCGACTGGGATGATTTACCAGAATCAGTAGCCGTATTTGGCCCAGGCGTTATAGGCCTTGAAATTGGCCAAGCGTTGCATAGATTAGGGGTAAAGGTAAAACTCTTTGGTGTAGGTGGTGCCATAGGCCCATTAACCGACCCAGTAGTTAAAGATTACGCTAATACCGTATTCGCAGAAGAATTTTATGTTGATACCGACTCAAACGTTTCAGATATGAAACAAGTAGGTAATAAAGCAGAGCTAACCTATACCGACAAACAAGGTGTTAAACACACCGAGCAGTTTGACTATGTTCTGGCTGCAACCGGGCGAGTACCTAACACCGATAAACTAGGGTTAGAAAACACCGGCATAGAGCTTGATGAACGTGGCGTACCACTCGCTGATGCCCACACTATGCAATGTGGCAACTCCCACATATTTATTGCTGGCGATGCTAGTAACATGATCCCTTTGCTTCACGAAGCATCCGATCAAGGAACAATCGCAGGGCAAAACGCAGGCCGCTACCCTCATGTACGTGCGGGTTTACGCCGCGCTAAAATTGCCGCTGTGTTTAGCGACCCACAAATAGCCATGGTTGGTGAAAGCTTTAAAGAAATTAGCCAACGATTAGGCAGCTGTGAGTGCTTTGAAATAGGCGAAGTCAGCTTTGAAAACCAAGGCCGTAGCCGCGTTATGCTAAAAAACAAAGGCCACATGCGTGTGTATGCCGAGCACGGCACCGGCTTATTTTTAGGTGCTGAATTTATTGGCCCTCAAGCAGAGCACATTGCTCATTTATTAGCATGGGCTGTACAAAACAAAATGACTGTACCACAAATGCTTGATATGCCTTTTTATCACCCTGTTATTGAAGAAGGCCTACGCACTGCACTACGTGATTTAAACGCTAAATTAAAATTTGGCCCAGACATTATTAACCATTGTATGGAATGTGGCCCAGGCGCATAACACATCACTAATACACACTTGCTACTCAAAGCCAAAACCATTGTTTTGGCTTTTTTTATGTTAAAAACTGGTATATAAAATGGAGTTTAAACTGCTACACTCAGATTAATAAACAAACAAAAATGGACCGAAAATGAGCAATAATAAATATAGACTTGTCACTCGAAGCGATTTTGACGGCCTAGTGTGTGCCGTATTACTTAAAGATTTAGATTTAATCGACGATATTTTATTTGTGCATCCAAAAGACATGCAAGACGGTAAAATAGCCATTACCAGCAACGACATTACCACTAACCTCCCCTATGTTGCCGGTTGTCATATTGCATTTGATCACCACTTGAGTGAAACCGTTCGTAACGAAAGCGATATTAAAAACCACATTATTGACCCAGATGCGCCCTCTGCAGCACGCGTTGTATACGACTATTATGGCGGTGCAGAGAAATTCCCTAATATTTCAACTGACATGATGGAAGCGGTCGATAAAGGGGACTCTGCACAATTTACAAAAGACGAAATTTTAAACCCAACAGACTGGGTACTGATGAACTTTATTATGGATGCGCGCACAGGACTTGGCCGTTTTCGTGAATTCAAAATTTCTAATTACCAGTTAATGATGAAGTTAATTGACGCCTGTAAAGATCACAGCATAGAACAAATACTAGCAATGGAAGATGTTGCCGAGCGTGTTGCTTTATATCACGAGCACAACGCACAGGCTAAAGAGCAAATAGACCGCTGCTCATCAGTACACGACAACTTAGTGGTCCTTAATTTAACCGAAGAAGAAACCATTTACGCCACAAATCGCTTTGTTATTTATGCCATGTTCCCCGAGTGTAATATCTCAATTCATAAAATGTGGGGGCTTAAAAAGCAAAACGTGGTGTACGCCATTGGTAAATCAATCACCAACCGCAGCTCCAATACTAATGTTGGCGAGTTATGCCTTAAGTACGGTGGCGGCGGCCATTTAAATGCCGGTACTTGCCAAGTAGAAACTGACAAAGCTGAGCAGGTATTGAGCGAGCTGATTGCTACGATCACTAGTGATGGCTGAGTTATAGCCTCGGGGTTCGGGGTTCGGGGTTCGGGGTTCGACAAAGTACTTTATAAAGCGGGTTAATTGATAGCTCGCTTTTTTATTATGCAGAATTTAATGGAGGGCTTCTTTGAGCGATAACCGGACATTGAGGTGAGTTGTCATTTACTTAGTAAGAAAGAAGAAAACTTTCCTCTTTTTTATACGCTCAGATAAGCTAAAATAATAATAGAAGCTCATGAGATATGGACGTTTTCGCGCTAGAATAGGGAAAATGTCCTCTGATAAAGTTGTTATATGAATAGGAGCTTTCAATGGACGAGGTAGTCAAAAATCGCTTCGAAGAATATCCCGAAAAAGTTCGGCTACGACTTGAGGAGTTACGAACTTTAATCCTCAAGCTTGCATCCGATTTGGAGCTAGGTGAAGTCGAAGAGTCACTGAAATGGGGTGAGCATAGTTATAGTGTAAAAACAGGCAGCCCAATTAGAACTGATTGGAAGTTGAAATCGCCAAACCAATACTACTTGTTCTTCAACTGCCAAACTAAGTTAATCGATACATTTAGAGAGCTGCACAATGACACACTCGAATTTCAAGGTAATAGAGCAATCGTATTAAGTTTATCGAGTTCGTTTCCTGAGGCGGAAATCAAGAACTGCTTAGAGCTAGCTTTAACCTATCAGCAGCGAAAGCATTTGCAACTTTTAGGCGCGTAATAGGTAATCACATATAAGGTACTAAACCCGCACCTTTCGGTCACTACCCGTTAGCTTAGCGTTACTAATGTCCGCAATTAGCACTCAGCCGATAGTCGGTATAGAGTGGTTTAACTTACAGTGTAAGGCAGTTGTCTCTGGTAAATTTATCATTTTTGTCGGATGGCGTGGCTCCGCCACTTATCCGACCTACGCCAAAATGTAGGTTGGTTAAGCCGAAGGCGCCACCCAACAAGCTTTCAAATTCACTTTTTATCCGAACGGCACAAAGCTGACATTGCTACAAATATACTACATATAGTTGATATAGAAACAAAGAAAGAACATAACTCATTGATTTTATTGGTAGCCCCTGCAGGAATCGAACCTGCAACTGCCCCTTAGGAGTGCATTTTATAGATGTGTTTCTATACATCCCAATGAACAACAAAAAACAAAAACGAAGCATAAGACACTGTTTTAAATGAATTAAAAACAAACCAAAAAATACACCATTGTTCTCCCTTGTTCTTTGCGGCACAATGCACTTGCTACATATGTGCTACACAGGAAGAAATAGCATGCCAGTCAAAGCCAAAATAACATTATCGAGTATTAAAGCTTTAAAACCTGCCGATAAACGATTAAATGATACCGAAGTAACAGGTTTTCATGCTCGAATATCTAGTGTAGGAGCAATATCTTACTTCTTGTTCTATAGGCACAAAGGCAAACAAGTAAATTATCACTTAGGCTATGATGGGCGAATTACCCCAGCGCAAGCCAGAGATTTAGCAAAAAATAAAATTGCCGAGGTAACTCAGGGTACTAATATTCACGAAGTAAAAAAGCAAGACCGCATTAAAACTAAAGAATCAAAGCTATCTACCTTGCAACACTTTTTAGACGAAAAATACTTCCCTTGGCTTTTATCTCGTAACCCCAAAACAGCAGAGAAAACAAAAAAGGCATTTCAATCAGCATTTAATAAATTCATGAATTTTCAGCTATCGGCCATTACAGCATGGGAAGTTGAAAAATGGCGTAATAAACGTTTAGCCGATGGAATTAAACCAGCAACTACAAACCGCCAACTAAATTTAATTAAAGGCTGCTTAAGTCGTGCGGTCGAATGGGAAGTTATTGATAGCCACGATTTACAAAAAGTTAAGGCTCAAACTGTAGACAACGCAAAAGTTCGCTATTTATCAAAAGATGAAGAATCACGTTTACGTGAGAGTCTTGCTAAGTTCGATATTAAACATCTAACGACTATCGTTATTCTTGCTATAAATACAGGTATGCGCAAAGGCGAAATTCTATCGCTTAATTGGAATGACATTAACCTAGAAAACAAAGTTCTCACCGTTGATTTTCAAAATGCTAAGTCAGGTAATACTCGCCATATCCCTTTAAATACACAAGCATTCAATGCTTTAAGTGATTGGCAAAAACTATCAGGGAATATTGGCTATGTGTTTAAAGATAATAATCAGCAACGGATACTAGATTTTAGATATGACTGGGCTGCTCTGTTAGAAGACGCAAATATAACCGACTTTAGATTTCATGACTTACGCCACCACTTTGCAAGTAAGCTAGTAATGGCAAGTGTTGATTTAAATACTGTTCGTGAGCTTTTAGGTCACAGTGATTTAAAAATGACGCTAAGGTACGCACATTTAGCGCCAGAACATAAAGCAGCGGCGGTTAATTTGATTGGATAGGCATATGATTACTTAAATATTTACTATTATTTAATACGTCTTTTTATAGAGTATGCAGCCATATTCCATGATTGATATTTATTTAATGCTGTTTCCACTATTTTATCGATAGCGGCTCGTTCATGATTATCTCTATAATAGTCAACATCTTTTTTTCCTTCAATTTCAGAATTTAAACAGTGTGCAATCATTCGAGGGTTAGCAACGCCTCTTGTCGTCCATTTTTTTATGCAATACGGGTAAGCTATAAGAAAATAAAACTCTTTTTCTGAATACTTTTTATTGAGCTCATCTACCTTGTCAATTCCACTAAGCTGCCCTTTTAAACAATGCTGATACATTCGATTATCTAACTTGCCTCGTTTAGTCCAATCCTTTTTACATATTGCCATGCTATTTGATATATAGTTATTGCTTGGTAGAGGTTTTTGATAGGTTAACCCCATTTCATTAGCCTTTTTAGCACGACGCACTTCTCTTGCTCTATCTTCAAGTACCGCGATCTCTTTAACTTTTTTCAGTAATGCCTTTTCTTTGGCTTCTCTTTCTAACGAAAGCTGCCTTAACTCTGTTTTTCTTACCAATTTAAGATGTTCTAGATGTTCTATTACTTCCTTGTTTATTTTATTGAATTGATCTTTTTGAGTCGCCTTTTGTTCATTACATTTAACGAAAAGTTGAAAGCTTTTGTTATTTGATAATTTTTTAGGTCTGCATTCTTTAGAGGGTTTGTAATAATTTTTCCAATCAAGTTCAATTTGCTTGGTTACCTGCTCTATATTCGAAGAGTCACTTAAATTTTCGGCAGCGTAAGTTTGATTAACGGTGAGCATAAGAGCACACAAATAAATTAATTTATACTTAGAATATGAGTTCATTATTCGTCCTTGATCAATAAAAAACAGAAATCTAACAAAGTAAATTATTACTATACCCTAACAACTCAGGGTACTAAGAAAAAATTGTAAAATATTAATTAGCATAACTATCTTTATTACTGTTCATATATTCAAAGATAGCAATCAACAGCGAATACTAGATTTTAGATTTGATTGGGTAGCTTTGTTGGAAGATGCAAGCATTACCGATTTTAGGTTTCATGACTTGCGCCACCACTTTGCAAGTAAACTCGTAATGGCAAGTGTAGACTTAAATACAGTACGTGAGCTTTTAGGTCATAGTGATTTAAAAATGACGCTAAGATATGCACACTTAGCACTAGAACATAAAGCAGCAGCGGTTAATTTGATTGGATCATCAAAAACTTTATTTTTTTCAAATCATTAACTATAAAACTGAAAGTAGCTTAATGCCAATATATTCACTTAGGTTACTCTTATCAGTATTGATAAAGCTCTTAAAATAATATTTTCCCTATTGATGAATTTCTGAAATAATATGTTAAATTAATAAGTTAAAGCACTCCAAAGAAGTAGAGCTAATTATAAAAAGGACATAACATGAAAAAATTACTATTGCCTATCTTTTTCGCTTCACTATCAGTAAATGCAAATATTCTAGATGACCTGAAAGAAAAGCCAGCCTCAATGTACAGTGTAGGAAAAATTAAACTAGAACTGGGAACTTACCTACTTAACGATAAGCTTAAAGGCGAGAGGCTCAAAGGCACAGACTTTAAGATAAAAGGTTTTTCGGTTGTAGAAGAATCAAATAGCATATTTTTTAAAGCTTCATTAATTGGACGAGCTAAGGATATGTCAGATGATACATGTCAAAAAATGAAAGGCTTTACTGATAATATTTTACCACATGAAAAAACGATGAGAGATATTTGGTCTGGTTTAACAGATAAGCAATACACATCTTTGTCAAAAGCATTTTTTATAAAAACAGAACTAGTTTCAAAAGAAAACGAGAGCTTCACTATCGATTGCTAAATTAATATTTTAATAAGTATAACTGATTAGTCTTCTTTAATGATCAGTTATACGTTTTCAATTTTTAATACTAGATGTATGAGTTCTAGTCATCCTCTCCTTCAAACCTAACGCTTTTTCTATCCCAAGTAACATACTTCCATGGCATTACATCTTCTAAAAATATAATTCTTGGGTAGGGCATTCCATTAATACTATTGTGATCATCCGCTAAGCTTATTATTTTTCTTTTTAACGCAGGACTATACTTTTCAGGTATAAAAACCCAAGGCTCAATTTGCCAATCATCAGGTATTCGACAGTCTCTTTTCAAAGCTGCTACTAGTTCACCCCAATGGATAGACCATGCTAATAATCTATTTGAAAGTGCGGACATTGATTTAGAATAAGTTACCTCACAAAGATACATTTTTTTCTCACGAAAGCTTATTGCAGCAGCATCACAATACCAGTGACGACCTTTTAGTGGAGACTTCTCATCAAGTTGGATTAAAAGCTCAGTATTTACGTATGCAGCCCTATCTGCAACTAAATACTCTGTTACAACACCCTGAAAATAGTCCAACAATAACCTCCAATTAATAAAAATATTGAAAAATCACACTTAATCAAAACTAATTCTGTTTTTACCTATTCCATCTCTACCAGAGCAAGCTTCCTTGATAGTAATTACTTATACAAACTCTCGATTAGGTAGTAATAAGGTAATATCAAATCCATTAATCAATTTGATTATATCTAATTAAGTCTTAAAGATTAACTTTATCGGCTTAACTCCAACAATATACAGCTGAGAACCCCATCACGCTTGGTTTAAACCTGCTCAAAATGCCAATAAGTCTAAATAGGTTTGCCATAAACCGAAACTAACCGCTTAAAATACCATTTAAGCCTAAGTAGGCTTGTTTTATAGCTTAATTCTATTTCGCTATACAGTTGTAAACCGCATTTTACTTGGCTTTAAACCGAAAGATTACTATCTAAAAATGTATGTAATCTGATACGTATCTTTATCACTCTAATCACTATCACATATACAGCCGTATACCGTATGACGCTTGGTTTAAATCGAAACTACCTACTTAAAATACCATCAAGCCTAAGTAAACTTGTTTTATCGCCATAATCGCTATCATATATACAACTGTAAACCGCATCATGCTTGGTTTAAATCGGAACTAAACACCAAGTTAATACTAGTTAGCCTTATAGGTTAATGATCCTCAACTCATTTTCTGATATTTTTAACGTCGTTTGTATTTCCTTTTGCCTAGCTTATCTTTTAATGAGTAGAAATAATTAATGATAGAAAAAGAATATTACCGTTTAGATGAACTTGAAAAACGGTTCAACTTATCTTTTAGTGATGTGCTTTATTTAGTTGAAAATTCGAAGTTGGAGCTAATATTTAGGCTAGATAAAAAAGAATACATTATAGGTGGATGGAGAAAAGAAAAAGGCTTTATTGGATTCGCTAAAGCTAGTTATCAAGGTTTTGTAAGAATAAGCAAAAATAATCAGCTAGCTTTACTTTCTGAAAAAGAAGTTAGTTGCGACCACTTCTGGCTAACCGAAAAAGAAAAAATACAAAATTGGATTACGGAATATCCGTTTCAATTAGCTTTTCCTAATACATTTCTATACATGTGGCAGCCTAAAGAGCTGCATGAAATAGAATGGCAGTCTATTCCAGCAAAGCTACTACCAATTGAAAAAGAGTATGTATACCGTACTCTTATAAATGGGATGGACAAAGCTTTCAAAATGATTATTCCCAGCTATGAAAAACCAGAAGATAATGAAAAAGAACTCGATGAAAAACTACCAAAAGTACAATTAGATTCTCAATGTATTTATTTAAAGCTAGCTGATATATGCCTATTACACTGCGACCTCGTAAAAGTTGGCGTTACACAACCTGTAAGCCCCACTGATATAGTTTCACCTAACAATTTAGCTCTTTCAGTCACCACTAGTAAAAACCGCTCAGATGATTTTAATGAATTGTTGTTTAGGCTAGTAGAGGCAGAACCAGAACACACAGCTAAACTCTATTGGCGAAGCCTTGAAAATGAGCTAGATGACCTTGAAGAGTATAGGGTATTTGATAAATATAACTTACTAACAGAAATCACTGTTAGTCATATCAAATGGAAAGATAGAAACGGTAAACCAAGATTGCCGATTAGCTATAATGCTTTTGCAAATAGAGTCTCCAAAGTAAAAAAGAAACTATTTAACAAAAATACCAATTAAAACTCATCGATAAGCTCATCCAACTCATCGATAAGCTCATTTAAAAAAATCTGCATTGTAAAACACCTCCTGAAACGTTAATAACTCAGGAGGCACTTATGCCAACCAGCACAAACAAACGCGCATTATCAGAAATAGAAACAGCCGAATATATCGGTATGAGCCGCTCTTTCTTACGTCAATCACGTATGGAAGGAAACCGCACTAATAGAACCCCTGCCCCGCCATTTATTAAAATTGGTCGCACTGTTCGTTATTTAAAAGATGATTTAGATAACTGGTTAAATAACTTTTGTCGCTTAGAACATTTAGGCCAAAACCCTAATAGGGGTGATCATGCCTAAGTTAACTAAAGAGCAAACGCGCCTGTTAATTTGGTTATCGCTTGAAAGTACGTATTTCGAAATTTGCCGTGAGATTGGTTATTCATATCGACAAATGAACGGACTGCATACCTACGTTAGTAAGCATGGACAACCGTTTAAATTTGATACGCGTACACTTGGTAAACTAGTTAACGAAGAACTTGTAACAAGTGAAATAATTTATAACTTTGGCGTTAAATATGAACATTACTTTTTGACCAAAAAAGGTCGTGGTTTTGTGTTTGCTTACGCTAACCCTAAGTAACCAATGAGTACTTTTAGAGAAACATTAATTGCAAAAGCGATTAATGAACAAGACGATATTTTAACGCCGTATTTAGCACTCGTTGATAAGTACGATGCGGCGTTTTTAACTAAAAAATTAGCGCCATTCTCTAATAAGATTAAAAGCACAATTTTAACTGATGCCTTTAACAAGCCTAATAACTTTGAGCGCAATCGCCATGTTTTAGATACAACAAATAAGCTTTATAAACTCTTGCCTAAAAAAATCGCCCACCTATTTTTTTGCTTTGATGATGATTTTAATAACATAGCGAAAGAGTGTGCAAACTATTGCCGCCAAATTGCCATTAACCCCGAAAAAGTTAACTTCCTATACTACCAAGCTAAAAACAAACAGCGAAATGATAGCGAACTAGAGCGAACCGTTTCGCATGAGTTTCGTAGTAATGAAATGATTGATAGCGAAACCAAAAGCGAAAAATCCGCTGTGTTTAGCTCTACTAATACCGAAATTGATAGCGAATTCGCTGATGCCAAGCAAAAAGCCCTTTTTGATTTTTTATCAAACTACGCAATTAAATTTGGTGTTTCGCCTATAGAGCCTAAAAACAACATTAAAATATCAGGCTGCATAAAACGTTACATCGATAATCGTTGGTGGCTGCGAAAGTTTCGTAAACTTATAACGCAAGCAAACGAAAAAGCTGCACTGCATTTAAATTTCGTGAACAGAAAAAGAGAAATTTATGCGAGCAATATAACAACTCAAAACCGCATTACTCAGCGCCAACGAAATGACGAGCTGCTTAGTTCAACTTACATACTTAACGAGCAAGGCCAACGCTACTCGTTAAAAGAAATATCCGACCTGAACGTATCAAACCCAAAGATACGAAAAGATGAATTACTTTGTCGTGCAAGAGGCTTTGAAGACTTAGCGAAAGATCTAGGCCATGAAGCACTTTTTATTACGGTTACCTGCCCTTCTAAATACCATCGTGCTTTTTCTAAATCCGGCGCTGCAAACCCTAAGTGGGAAGGTTTTATGCCTGATGAAGCCAATAGCTATTTAAACCACCAATGGCAAAAAGCCCGCGCAGAGTTTAAACGTCAAAATATTGCACCTTATGGTTTTCGTGTAGCAGAGCCACAACATGACGGCACACCACATTGGCATATGCTGTTTTTTATTGAGAGCGAAAAGCTAGACTCATTAAAAGCAATTATTCGCCATTATGCGTTAGAAGTTGATGGTGACGAAAAAGGCGCTGCCGAAAACCGTTGTGACTTTAAACAAATTGACCCAAATAAAGGCTCTGCCACTGGTTACATTTTAAAATACATAGCGAAAAATATAGATGGTGAAGGTGTAGGTGAAGATAAATTCGGTAACGATTCGCTACTGGTAGCCCAACGTATAGATGCTTGGGCATCATGTTGGTGTATTCGTCAATTTCAGCAAATTGGCGGTGCGAGTGTATCTGTATGGCGCGAACTTAGACGGTTACGTTCGATGTTCAAAGGCGAAAGTAATTCGCTATTAGAACAAGCGCGTTCTGCTGCTGATAATAGCGACTGGCAAGCTTACACTCTAGCTATGGGCGGGTTAAATACTAAAAGTAAGGATAGACCTATAAAGCTTCATTACGATGTTAACGTGAATGCAGAGACAGGCGAATGCTCGCAAAGTTATTACGATGGTGAGTTAATCCAAAAAGTAAAAGGTATTTGGTTTGCGGGTAAAACCTTTGTTACTCGCTTCTACCAGTGGCGTTTAGAAAAAGCATAACAATATTATTTTAAATAGCTAAAGCCCTATTATGAGCTTTAGCTATCAAGTTATACTCAAAGCATTGTTTTGATGCTTTTCAGAAGACCTAAAGCTATAAAACAAGCTTTAGGTAATTCAAACCCTCTGCCTAACTTCAAAAATAACCTTTAGCTACCCACTTGCCAGAATGGCAAGAAAGCTCTTACTTGGAGTTCTGTAAATAACTGTACCCGTACCCCAAGGAATAGATTTAAAAATCGATATTATTAAAATAATTTTTTAAGTTCGCTAAAGTTTTGAATCCGCAAAGATGGTTGGCTTTGAGCGAAAGCTTTCTTTAGAGACTCTTCTCTTACAACATCAGCTTTTGTCCAATGCGTAATACTCACAAGAGTAGACCAATATAAAGGGTTATGTTGTTTTCCATATTCAGCCCAAACAGATGTAATACCAGCATCATTAGCCATTGAAATATCTTTAACTATGGAGTCTCCTACGTAAACAGCTTCTTCAATTTGAACATTTTCACGATTACAAATATCTAAAAGCAGCTTAGGGTTTGGTTTAAGCTCATCCTTAGAAAGTAACTTCAAAAAACCATCATGTTCAGCTAACCAATTCAAAGACCTTTCATCTAAAAAGTCATGGTATTTGTCTTTCGGTGCATACAGATTTTTAAAATATTTTTTTATTCCAAGTTTTTCTAAACGATAAAGTGAATTTCTTACAGGAGCTTCTGTATGAGCAACAATGACAACACCTTTCTCCTTTAAATACTTCAAAGTATCTAGTACACCCTCATAGCAATTTAAGGATTTTTTCCTCATTGAATTAAAAGAGTGTAAAGCTTCATCTAGATGCTGTTTTAATAAAACATGATCTTTGGTTTTAAAATGCTTATGTAAACACTCTAGTTCCAATACTGAAAAAGGATGCTCTGTATTACCATGATATTGATGTACTTTTTTAAAATCTTCCGTTAGCTCCTTTTTTGAGATACCCGTAATTTCGTGAGTTTTCTCAAGCATTACCAAAAAGGACTGAGAAAAGTATTCAACCCAATCATAAAGCGTATTATCTAAGTCTGTTATAAGTAACTTTTTCATTTTTAATCCAAAATCAAGGGATCGCCATCTACCTCAATTGTATTATTTAATATATTGAAAAACTTTATTGAAATATACTCTTCAGAAAAGTCTAGTTCCGCAAGTTGGTTCAAATGAGAGTGGACTAAGTGGGATTGGTGCACTCCTGTGCTACCTAAACCTACAAGCCATATTCCTTTAGAGCCTTTGACAAGCTTATCTTCAAGCTTTATAGCTGACCTTTGATGAGTATGGCCATGTAAAATAACATCAACTTGGTGTTCATAACACCATTTTAATGTTGCTTGGGAATCATAAACAACACTCCCCATCTGTGACCCCAAATAAGGAACATTACTATACTCCACAGGAAGCAAATTATGATGAAGCACAACTACCCTAAGCGCACCATACGCCTTATGCTGCTTCCAGCCCATTTTTTTTGCAGCATCTGCCCTTTGGTTTTCACCAATGAAACCACTACCTTGGAATAAACTTTTATATTGTTCTAATGTGTTAGAGTTTAAAAAACATATATCTAAAGCCCTCTGCCCATTAACTAAAAGCTTTTTTCCCATTGACAGAAAGTCATTAGGTTTAACAGAAGTTATCTGTTCAAAATGTGATTTATAGTTTTCATTATTTGTTGAAGAAGTTTCAATGGCTATTAAGCTCGACTTTTCTTCATTAGATAAACTAATAGTTGCAGTTGGATCTCTTTGTATTATATGAAATTTTTCTAGTGCGCCAATTTGAACATCAGATAATTGCCCATCAAAAGAAATATCATGATTACCAGGACAAAAACCAATCTTATCAAAACTTAACTCTGTGTTTGAACATAAGTAACTATAAAAATCTTTTGTTTTATTAAATTCATCATTCGTAGCGCTCCATGTCATATCCCCTGAAATAATCAATGAATGCAAGTCATCTTTAAATTTATCTTCGATTAAAGATTTCAACGGTTGAGCTTCAAGTGCATCCTCAAATGCATGTCTATTGGGGCTATCTGAAAAATGCAGATCAGATACCCAATGAACCTTAGAAGAATAAAGCTTTGAATAATTTTTAGGGAAAATTGAAGGATCTACGTTACTGCTATTATATAAAACTACCTCATGGGTTTCATGATTTTCTGCGTCAAATGGCTTCAAAAACCAAATTGTTCTATCTTGATGCCTTAATTCTTCAAGACTTCTGACTTGTTTATCAAAAAAATCCTGAAATGGTTCACTTTCTTTAAACAAACCAAAATTATCACTTTCATAACTAAAAGAATGAAGTTCGGAACTAATATTATCTTCTGAAACTTCAATGATTTGAGTAAATTTAAACCACGCTTTAAAGGTTCTTTCTCTGTAGTAAGCAGGAGTTGCATCTTCAGTAGGACAACCCATACCATTCTTACTATTATTAAAGGAAATATCTGAAATAGTTGCCTTAAAGAGTTTACTTTGCCCGCTATCAAATAAGAAAACTTCTTCGGAATTATCACCCAGCGTATCTTGCAATTGAGTAAATTTTGATGGACATTTTTCACCAGCCTTAGCCCACCACCCCCAGTATACAAAACCTTTTTCATTTATAATTTCTCGGTGGAGCTCTATAGTACCATTAGGTGGTGTAACAAGGTCGCGAAACCTTAATGCAAGAGAGGCCATTATTAACTTCCTTATAAAATAAATTACCAATTTATTTGATTGAGCAACAATACTAACCTGACATGTAGCTTTAGTGAACTATCAAAATAAATTTACCCTGTGCTGAGCATTTAAACTTTACAATCGCAAAGCTACATATTTGCTACACAGAAACAAAGAGGGGGACAGATAAAAAACATAACTCATTGATTTTATTGGTAGCCCCTGCAGGAATCGAACCTGCAACTGCCCCTTAGGAGGGGGCCGTTATATCCATTTAACTAAGAGGCCACATCGAGCTTACAGCTTACAGCTTACAGCTTACAGCTTACAGCTTACAAAAATTATAACGGCATCTGGTTTTTTATATCAAGTATCAAATTAAGTTAATTGCTTGATAAATATATATCTTCTTTATTTAGTACGTAAAGCGGTATAAATGTTCGGCTGCTGGCGGCAAGGCGCTTATTCTCAATATTTATTACGCGAGCGTTAATAACAACCCCATCTGCACGGTAAATTAATGTACCCGATAAAACATGGCTGGCTATATTCGTACCTGCAAGCTTGCGAGTGTTGCGGGTGAATGCAAAGTCGCCTTGATCATTAACGGTAATTAAATTGGCTGTTTTAAAATCAACCGCGCTATAACCAAATTTTTGCAGCTGATGTATAAAGGTTTCTGATAACTGATTACCTAACTGGCTTGCTGTAGTTAAACTTGCGTCTAAATCAACGAACGACGTGACTGCAATCGCAGCATCTTGCGGGGCTACTTGCATGGTGTCGGTTAAATCAAGTGCCATTTGCTCTACGTAGTTAACTAAGCTTTTATGATGCTTGTTTGGGTTAAACTGCGTTGTATCGGCGTATTGTTCTTGCTCGTCATTTTGCTGCATTTGCGCCATGATCTGGTTAAAATCAAGATTGCTTACCACTGTTTGCTCTGGCTCAGATTTGGCGGGTTCAGCCATGTTAGATTCACCAAGTAAATTACAGCCTGAAAGTAATAGTGATAATGCACTTATGCTAATTAAAGCTGAGAGCTTAGCTAAGTTAGCCATGATAAACCTCACTTACTCGCTTGTTTAAGCATAATACCATCAGCACTGTTACTGCTATTTAGCGCATCAATAACTGATTGTGGAATAAAGCCCTGTGCAGAGCCTACAACCGCTTTACTCGCTAAGCCAACAATACGTGCGTTTACTAATATGCCGCCTTGGTGGTTTACTAGCGTGCCTGCTAATACGTAACTAAAGTTTTGTTCTTGGTTAAGCTCTAAGTAGTCGCGACTAAAAACAAAATCGCCGCCAGGCGTTACGCGCATATAATCGGTGGTTTTAAAATCAATGACCGGCACACCAAAATTATGCAGTTCGTGCATAAAGCTCTCTGCGATTTGGTTACCCACTAAGTCAGCATTGTTGTAGTCACGGTCTAAAAAAACAAAGCTTGATACCGCCAATGGTGTTTTAGTATTTACGTACTGTAAGTTCTCAGCCATGTCTTGCATGATGCCACGCACATAATGATTAATATTTTTACGGGTTGGCGTATTTACTTGTTTGTTTTTATTCATCACTGCGGCTTTATTTTGATAAAGCGAATCAGTATTTGTTGGTGCAGCTACAGGGCGTTGCTCAAAAAACATAGGCGCATCGTCGGTAATTTGCGTGTCACTATGGTTTGTCATTTGTGAACAACCAAAGCCCAGTGGCAAACATAAAGTTAATAGTAGGCGTTTCATGTGTGCTCCTAATTAATATTCACTGCGGTAAATATAGTCACCGCGCTGCTGTATTTTTTCATTGCTCCACATCACATTGATGGGAATTTCAGTGCTTGCGGCAGATACAATCTGATTAGTTTGCATATTTACCATGCGAGCATTAACAATATAAGCATGTTCTTGACGGGTTAAAGTACCGGTGATCACAAAGTCAATAATCTGACGCTGCTTTAAGTTACTGGTGCTGCGACTTAACACTGAATCAGCACTCGCTGATAAGTTAAGCTGGTTTTCAAGCCGATATTCAACCGTGTTGTACCCTAACTGAGTAAATTGGGTTATTAAGCTTTCTTGAACTTGCTGACTAAGCCCTGATCCCTGCCCTTGAGCAATTTGTGAATCCAAAGCATTGGCTAAATAAAAGCTGCTGACCGCGATTGAAGCGGTGCTTTTAAAAGGCTCTTTGATATGGCTAAGCTGGGCACTCAAGCTATTTACGTACTGGTTGAGCGTATAAGGTGCCATGACCGCTTTAGGCGCATTAGTGCTTATACTTGGCTTTGGCTGGGGTGTTAAGCTACAGCCCGCTAAATTTAATAATAGTAAGGGTAACAAAAGGCGCATAGTTGCCATCCTCTAAAAACATAATAGTTACAAAGCAATTATTATGCCTAATACCCTAGATGCATATTTATTTTAATGGCTGTTGGGTGTAATGGCTCACAATGCAGTTGATTTCGCGCTGTTTAAGTTTATCGCAATCGGCAACGGCATTCGCTTGATTTTGATAAGCCCCAAGCTTTAAACGGTAGTAAGTCATGCCACTCACGTTAATAGTTTCTACATTCGCCACGAATTCGCCCTGAAATAACGAAGATGCGCTGGCTTTTATTTGATTTAAACTTTGGCTAAGTCGCTCTTTGTCGGTAACGGCTGCAACTTGTAAGGCAAATAAGGCTTTAACGGCTTGTTTTTCATCAGCTGTATTCGCTGCTACTTTAGCTTTTTGTGCAACTTTTGGTGCTACCGTTTCAGCCGAAGCTTTAGCTGTTGGTACTTCAGGCGTATTTGTTGATGCAGAACCTTGTTTTGCTACCGCATTTAATTGGCTTATTAATAGCTTTAGATCTTGTTCAATCACTAATAAACGCTCAACACCCGCTTTGGCTGCTTGCCACTGCTGAGACGATGCTTTTAGCTGCGCCAACTCTTCCTCAGAAAGATTGGCACTCGCTTGCATTGGCTTAGGTGATTCTGCAGTTTTGGGGGTGCTGCATCCTGATATAAAAAGAGCACCAATACAGGCAATTAGTATTGAGTAGCGTTTATATAAATTAGCATATTGCATGGTTAAACCTTATTGTTATTAGTGGCTAATAAGTTGCGCTTGGACTTGGCAGTTCAAGCCTTTTATTTTTAATTCTGCACATACTTGTTCAAGTTCCCCTTGCGCAGACTCGGCATAAGCGACGGCTAAAATATACCGTTTTTGTTTTTCGTCTTTAATATAAAAAGCATCACGCTTTGATTGCTCATTTAAATGACGTTTAATTAATTGATAATACGCTTTCATAATCGGTAATGATGAAAACCCACCCGCATTAGCAATATACGCTGGAGTTTGTGTTTTTTCTTTAAGCTCAAAGTCAACGCCCATTACTACTTCACCTTGCGCTGATAAATTTACCACTACCTGTTGCGTATCTTTTAAGGATTTACGTTGCTTAAATTCATCATCTATAACCGCTTTATATTCGCCAGGGCGTAAATCGGTAAACAAATAATAACCATCATAAGCAGCCTGCGTTTGCGCCACTTGCTTGCCTTGTTTGTCGAGTAATTTTACGGTAGCAAAAGGCTGCACTTCACTGCTGCCTTGCTCATCTTGTTTGTAAACAGTTCCCTCTAATTCACTACTGTTATTAAGCGGGATTTCCATATATTCAACAAAACCAGCACGCGGTGTAATAGAAAAGCCATCGTGGGCGGCAACTAAAAAAGGCTCACTAATACTACCAGACTCAATCACTATGTCGGTGGTTCTATTTGCTGGCATTCCTTTAAGAATCGCTAAACCATTTTCGTTAGTTACCGCTCGGCGATAGTTTTGAACTCCTTTTACCTTAACGCCTTCAATTCCTTTTTCTCCGTCATCTTGAATATTGTTATTATTTGAATCAAGAAAGACTCTAACCATTAAAGTGCCAGAGTTTGCGAGGCTTCTTTTACTTAAAAAGTACTCGTCAGTGTTCGTATCAAAACCAATACTAAAACGACTAAATAAACCTAGTCGCCAGTTATCATCATCATCGTAACTCATTGTGCTATTTAAGCTAAAACTATCGCTTTGCCAATTTAGACCCAACTCCATAGAAACTAAATCATTTATACGGGAGTTTCTCAGTGTGAATTCAGATTGCAAATTCTGAGATAAACTACGGCTTAATTCAGCTTGGTAACCCAGTATAGTTGAACCAGAGTCTGCGCTATAGTCAACACTAAAACGAGTGTATGTTTTACCAAATCGATGTTGAAGACGCATGCTGCCAAGTGTTGTTGCATCATCTAAAGAATCAAATTTTCGCCAAATTAAGTTGTTACTAACAACGGTACCGCCTAAATTATACGATAAGGTATTATCAACACTTAAATATGAGTCGCTAAACTCTCTGTTGTTATATGCGAGCGTATTTTGATAGCTCAAGCTTCCAAACGATTTATCAAACAACTTTCCTGCCGCATATAGTTGATAACTTTCAACTTTCGCTGTCTGCGAATCACCAACTATCTTTTCATTGTTTTGAGACAGGCTTAAACGTACCGATTGACCAATTAACTCACCTCTAGCAGCTACCTCTAGCTTGTCTTCATCGTTATTATTTTTTTCATAATCTAGATTAAGTAATACTTTATCAAATATACTTAGGTTCGAACCAAAAGCATAATTGTTAACATTATCACCCGAATTACTATTTAATATTGATGTACCAGCATAAACCGATAAATAATCAGTTAACCCCGTTTCATAACGGCCTGCTAGCTGCCAACCTTTGCCCTCTGTCGAATAAAGTGATTGATTAAATAACTGCTCACCTTGCTCAGTAATTGACAACTCATAGAACGACTCATCTGCTGACAAACTATTACCATCTATAAAATATTGCTCTGTTTTTCGCTCTACTTGCCCTTGTGGGCCATAAAAGATCAGCTCAAAATTATTAGCACCAAACAATAAATCAATATCTTCAAATAAATAACGCCCATCAGCTAAACTAAACTGCTGCGCTAGCAGTACATCATTACGGTATAACTCAACATCCCACCCTGGTTGAATAGCACCCGTTAAATTAATTTGATTACTATTAACCTGTTTAAAAAGTGGTTTGTTATCAACTTTTACTCCTCTGGCGTAACTACTATTAAATTGTTTACCGACTTGAGTTGCTAATACATCTCCAAATTGAACAGTTGTCGCATTTAAAGGACCTAATAACCGTGCATCTTTACTTTGACGGCTAAATGATAATCTTGAATCTGATAATAAATCTTGTTTTCGCCCTGCAAAAAAATACTGAGCATTAAAATAGGCTAAGTCATTTGATCCTAATACAGAGTACCCTATCGCTGAATCCGTATTACTCTTGGTTGCACTAAGCTGCACATCAGCAAGAGGAGATGAAATTGCACTGTATGGACTGGCCTTCCAAGGTAATATTGCTTGACGTGACTCTCTATTAGTTACAGTTTCTCGCTGCTCTCTTTCGCGTTTTAATTCTATAGGCAATTTGGTAGGGGAGCTTACATTTAGCTCAAGTGCTGAATATTCAATATCAATATCTAACGAAAACCACTGCGCTAACAAGTTACTATCAACAAACATATCGCCGTTCTCAGCATAAGCTTGTTGGCTGTTAAATGAATATCTAGCGCCGTTAATTTGTACTGTATTTGTATTTAGGTCTAGATAAAACTGATTATCTTCACGAATAAACCAGCCTTGAGCAATAAGGTCATCGCTATTTATATCGATAGCAAAATCCAGGCTTTCTGAAAAACTTAATAAATCTATTAATACACCTGTTTTACTTTTCACCCCGAGCATTTCACCCAAGTAATTTTTTTTCACGAACGATGAAAAAAATAATAACTCCCCTTCGGGGATGCCCTCACCTTGCTGCACATTTAGCTCAGGCTCTGTTCTTTCATTTACAGCTTGATCAGTGTTGTATTGCTGCCATTTTTTATCTATTTTTTTTATGCTAGCAAGAATGGCCTGAGTGTCAGGCTCTGCTGCTAATAATGGACCAATTGATAAAAAAATGATCAACAACCACTTTAAGCGCTTAAAGTAATACATCGCCTATTTCAAATTACCGATAATTGCATTATTAATTGGCGCTACCTTTTCACTAAAAATAGTATCGTGATATTCTTTAAGCCCTGTATAAATGACGCGAATTTCGCCATTTTTCGGGATATTTTGATCTGCAAAAATTGGTATCGTCGCCGTTGTTGTTTTTAGCTCAGGATAAATACTAAAATCGTTTAACATTGCGATCTTTTTCTCTGTATCCGTTCCTTTTTGCTTAAAGAAAACTTCTAACTTGCCAAAAGAACTAAAGCCACCCTCTCGCTTAATTTCAATCTCAAGCGCCTTTTTTTCTGGGCTGTGTATAAGCTGTAAATTATTGATATTTACATTGGGTTTTTCAGCACCGTTTCGCAAAATAACAGGGATAGTGTAACTTAATAGTAATTTCAAATTAATACCAAGTCTTTGTTGCTGGATTTGAGTTTCATTAGGGAGTGCTTTAAATGCTAAGTGAGAGCGGTATTCCTGTTCTATTAAACCTTTTGGCTTTCGAATAGCAAGCTTAACTATCTGCCTTTCTCCTGGTGCTAATCTAACTTGCGATGGGCTGATCCTAACCATATTTTTAAGTGAAGATGAACTTTCTTGATCAGCCGCTAAATTAGCATACCCTCCGCCAGCTAGTGCAACTTTGTCTTGCCACTCCAACCTATAAGTTTTTGCTTCATTAGAGTTATTAACAACAATGACTTTAGCAACACGCTGACGCTCATCAAAATTAACTCTTGTTGGGGAAATAAGTAAGTTTGCATAAGAATGGAAGCTAGTTAAGATAAAGCTTACTAAGATAAAAAAAGTTTTTATTATTGTCATTTAATCAACATCTCTAGTTGTCTAATAATTTAGCGTCACTTCAATTGTAGTATCAAAGATACCATCTTTATAAGTATTTCCGTCACCCGAGGTACTTAATTGCCCCCCTACTCTCAATAAAGCAGTTCCTGTGGTATCGGTTGTAATGGTCGTATTATAAATGAGTTGATTTAAAATCAGTGGCGCGCCACCAAAAATGTTATTTAGGGGCTGATCACTTACAAAGTCACTCACGTTTACCTGGATACGTGCAGGGTATCCTTCAAGCAACAATTCGGCTGCATGGCCTTTTTCAAGTAAATATATCTTATTGGTTAAGGTATTTGTGTTACTGGGCAACAAGGTCATAGAGCTAACACTTTGATTATCACTGATAACAATTTTACCAAAATTCAATTGCTCAAGCGGTGTAACTTGTGCGTATAAATTCGTAGTTAAGAAAGCTGCTAGTATGAATAAAAGTAATTTCATAAAGTAGCCTGCTTTATACAATAAAGCAGGCTTTGCCCATTAGTAATTTAATTCTAATGTAAACGTGCCACTGTATGATCCATCGATATAATCACTAGTTGCAGCAACCCCTGTTGTGGTTAATGTTGCACCAAAATTAAAAGTTGCTTCACCATTTGAATCAACCTGAATGGTCGTTGTAGCAGCGCTATTAGGCGTCGCACCAGTTAACACATAATACGTTGGAGTACCCAAAGTAAATGCAGCAGTGCCCGCAGGTGCTGTATCAGGCGCAATCGCAGTTTCAGTCGGATTTGTAATGGTCAATGTACCAAAAGGAGACACACCTGAAATTGAGAATGAGGCTGGTGTACCTGCTACTAAAATTGCAATTTCAGCTGCGGTTGCATCTGTAGAAGCCGTTGTAGGAGCAGTAGCAGGGTTTGCGGCTAATACTAATGTTGCAGTCTCCGTCCCCGATAAATCACCTGAAGCCCTGATTGTACCAAAATCTAGTGGTGCATCATTCGTAAAGGTGAATGCGTTTTGAACTGTTACACCCGCTTGAAAAGAAGCAGTTTCTGCAGCCGCACCGAAAGAAAGAACAGTCATTGATGCAGCTAACGCTGCTTTAGTAAATATTTTGTTCATAGTTTTCCCTTAGACATAAAGTATAAACCTGTTAGTCAGGTTATGTTAAGTATCGGCCAAAATCACTAAAAAGTTAGAAAATATTTACTTTATTTTGATTTATAATAACAGGATGAAAAAATAAGCGTAAAAAAACCTTAAACATCCTCTGAAAATGTCGCTAAGGTACACTTATTACCTATTTTGTAAAAAAACAAACACAACTGCGCCGCTTGCTGTTGATTTTTCAGCGGGCCTGCTACAACACTATAAAACGTTGTTGATTCCTTTTGTTGCTCATTAATGCGGTATTGTAAAATACTGTTTAACTGAGGGTATTGCTCTTTTAGTCGCTGTACTTGCCTTTTGGCTCCGTTAGAAACTAAATAACGTCCAATTTGTACACCGTAAATTGCTTTGTTTATACTGATAGTGTTATCGGCTAAGGCAGTTTCTGAGGAGAGTTGTAAAGATTGCTTAGAGCCATATTCAACACGTTTTACCTTCTCTTTCAACGGCTCAGGTACGGTATCAATATCTGTTTGTGCAGAAAGAGTTTGAATCAGTAATGATAAGTCCTCTTCCATGGTGCTTAAACGCGCTATCTGCTCTTTGTTGTTATCCCATTGCTCTAAGTAAGGTTTTATATCTTTTTCACGCACAAGCTTGTCGCTTTGTGAGTCGGCGGGCATTAGCTGGTTGCTACAACCAGCTAATGCAAATGGTATTAGTAATATTATTAAACGAAGTTTCACTTTAAAGCACCTATTACAAAAAACGAGCTCTAGCTATTATGCAATAAAAGCGCCAAATAAATAATTTATAATCTAATTGGTTTGTCAGTGTAGTTACTCACAAAGCAATCAACTTTATAGAATTTAAATACCTCACAATCATCCTCAGCACTTTTAAAGTTAAAATACTCACCTAATTTTAATCGATAATAGGTTTTGTTATTAACTTTTGCTTTTTCAATGTTTGTCGTGATTTTATCCTTAAACAAAGGCGCTGCTTTTTTGTTAATGTGCTTCCACTCTTTAGCAACACTCTCTTCTGAATCAAGCGAAGCTACCTGCAAAGCAAATACCTTTCTATTAGTATCAACCATTGCCACTTTTGTTGCCTTCGATATTTTAGAAGCGACCTTTTTATTCATCCTTGGATTAATAGCTTTTACTGACGAACGAACAGAGCGGTTACTGTAACTTTTTGGAGGGGCTGTAATCATTTTTTTAGGCACACTTGCATGGCGACTGTTGTATCGCTGATTTTGTAGAGCGTCCCTATTAGTTGGTTTTGCGTAGCGATTACTATATCTTTGCTTTGGGCGATCAACTTTATCTGACGTGCTTGCGTAGTTATTACCATACCTGAGGTTTGGCGATGTATTAGCCTTAATTGATGAGCGTGCATAGCGATTGCTAACAGCCTGATTTGATTGCGCTATTGCTTTACTATTAATAATATCTAAATTATCAACTAAATATGTAAGCTCGCGTTCTAATTTTAATAGCCGCTCAATACCAGAGCGCGCCTGTTGCCATTGCAAAGCGGCATCTTTTAGCTGTGCAAGCTCAAGTGCCGTAATGGTTACATATTCAGGAGAATCTTTAACTTGTTCATTTAACGTAGTTTTATCTGGCGATATAGTACAGCCACTCCCAATTAACATGAGTAACGCTATAACTAAATATCGGTGATACTTTATGCTGCATTCACACATTGATTGTTTCTCTTTCAACAGTTTAGATCGCTAAATTGAGCCAATTTACAATTGGCCTAATAAAGAACGTTAACTACAAAACAACTTTAATTAACATAAAGCTTACATTACAAACCCAGATCTGTCTGTATAACTGCAAAAATAGTTATAATTAAAGTCCTGAAAAAGCGACTTTACAATCAAAAAAAAAGCGCCATATAGGCGCTTTAAATAAATAAAGAACTGATTAGATTAACGTTTTAATAAAGGTCTTAAGCTCATCAGCAAATTCATCGCGGCGTAAGGCAAATTCAATCGTCGCCTTCAAATAACCAATTTTACTACCACAATCATGGCTTCGGCCTTTGATAGCATAAGCGTCTACTTTTTCGTTTTGCATAAGCATCGCAATTGCATCTGTTAGCTGAATCTCATCACCAGCACCTTGTGGTGTTTTAGCTAATAATGGCCAAATATTTTTACTCAACACGTAACGACCAACCACAGCAAGGTTTGAAGGTGCCTCGTCAACGGGTGGCTTTTCTACCATACTCTTAATGGGTGAGCTTTCACCTTGGTTTAACTCAACATCACCTAAATCAACAACACCAAATTTATCTACGTCATCTTTAGGAACTGGTTCAACCATAATTTGACTATGTTTACTTTGCTCAAAACGAGTGATCATTTCTGCTAAATTATCTTTTGTTAAATCACTTTCCACTTCATCGATAATAACGTCAGGTAAAATAACCACAAAAGGTTCATCCCCTATAATAGGGGCAGCACAGTTAATAGCATGACCTAACCCTTTTGCCTCACCTTGACGCACATGAATAATCGTCACGTCGTTAGGGCAAATAGACTGTATTTCGGCAAGTAATTGCCGCTTTACACGTTTCTCTAACGTAGCCTCTAATTCAAAGCTAGTATCGAAATGGTTTTCAATTGAGTTTTTACTCGAATGGGTTACTAACACTATCTCTTTAATGCCAGCGGCAACGGCTTCGCTCACAACGTATTGAATTAGTGGACGGTCTACAACTGGCAGCATTTCTTTTGGAATTGCTTTAGTGGCCGGTAACATACGTGTTCCAAGGCCCGCTACAGGGATCACTGCTTTCATTATGCTCTCCTTATTTTTTAAACTGAAAATGGGTACTGAATCGCTTCATGGCATTGATAGCCAACCACCTCAAAGTCATCACGTGTTACCCATGTTTCTATATCTTCGAGTGATTTAATCTCTGGGTTGATTTTTAATTGGGGAGAAGCAAATGGCTCACGCTTTAACTGCACATCTCGCATTAAATCGAGCTGGTTTTCATAAATATGAGCATTGGTAATTTTATGATATGCCTTACCCGCTTTATGGCCGGTAATTTGGGCAACTAATGCAAGTAATACAAAACATTGAATTTGATTAAAATTAAGTCCTAGTGGAACATCACAACTGCGTTGATATGAGGTTAAATACAGGGTATCGCCCAATAATGAAAAGGTATGTGTGTGCATACATGGGCGCAAGCAACCAAGTTCAAATTCACCAGGGTTATAAAATGTAATAATTTCGCCGCGATCATCTATGCCATTTTTTAAATTATTAATGACCTTTGCCAGTTGATCCAATGTTGAACCATCAGGGCGTTGCCAGCCACGTCCTTGAACGCCATAAACGCGCCCCATATCATCCTCACCTTTACGGTTAGGATTATTGAGCCAGGCACGATTTTCATTGGCGTTAGCATCCCAGGTTTTACAGCCTATACTACGAAACTGCTCAGCACTGTCATAGCCTCTTAAATAACCTAACAATTCAGCAATAGCCGCTTTGTAATAGCTCTTTCGAGTGGTGATCATAGGGAACTGATTATTCGCCACATCGTATTCTAAATCAGCGTTTATAACCGTTAAACAACGTGTACCGGTGCGTTTATTTTCAACCCACTGTCCTTGGTCAACAATGCGCTGACATAATTCTAAATATTGTTTCATCTAACTTCTTCTTTTAAACTTTTGCCGCTGTTTGCGATTGTGGTTGTTTATAGGCCCAAATAAGTAAGCCTAACCCGCCAATGATCATAGGTAACGATAGAATTTGCCCCATTGAAATGAAGTCGGCAAATAACCCCAATTGCGCATCGGGTTGGCGAAAATACTCAATACCAAACCTAAATACGCCGTAACCCAGTAAAAACAAACCTGACACACTTCCCGCAGGACGAGGACGTTTAATAAACCACAATAATATGACAAACAATACCAGCCCTTCAAAAAAAGCTTCGTAAAGTTGTGATGGGTGGCGTGCAAGCGGGCCTCCAGTTGGAAATACCATTGCCCATGGGACATCGGTAGTGCGGCCCCATAATTCGCCGTTAATAAAGTTACCTATACGCCCGGCAAGTAAACCAACTGGCACTAAAGGCGCTACAAAGTCACCGACTTGCAATAAGGACTTTTTACGCTTGTAAGCAAAAATAGCAATCGCAGTGATCACCCCAAGTGTGCCGCCATGAAACGACATACCACCCTGATCGATTCTAAATAAATATAAGGGGTTTTCGATAAAATAACTAAATTGATAAAACAGAACATATCCAACACGACCACCTAATATAACGCCCAGCATGCCGTAAAAGAGTAAATCACTGACTTCGTCTTTAGTCCAACCCGACCCTGGTTTTTTAGCTTGACGATTAGCAAACCACATCGCAAACGCAAAACCAATTAAGTACATTAACCCATACCAACGAACGCTAAGTGGTCCAACAGAAAATATTATTGGATCAATTTGAGGAAACTCCAGTGCCATAAAAATAAACCTTTAGCTAAAAACCATTTTAATAGCGATGAAAACCAGTAACATCGCGAAAACTTTCTTAATTGTATTCACAGGTAAGTAATGTGTTGCCTTAGCCCCAATAGGCGCTATAAACCATGAGGTAACAACAATCCCAAATAAAGCAGGTAAATATACAAACCCCATAAAACCATGCGCTAAGTCCGTTACATGCCACCCAGCGCTGATGTAACCGATAGACCCAAAAAAGGCAATTACAATACCACATGCAGCAGCGCAACCAATTGCCTTTTTAATATCAACCGAAAAATAATGCAACATAGGCACAAGTAATGCACCGCCACCAATGCCAATTAATCCAGACAAAGCCCCCATTACCGAACTAACACTAGCTAGCACGGGGCCTGCGGGCAAAGGGTGTTCTGCGCTCACTTTATTACGAGCAGAAAGTACCATTCTCATTGCAATAAAAACTACACTGACGGCAAACACCGTTCTTAACATTTTCTCAGGGATAAAGCTGGCAGCAAAGCCACTTACCAATGCACCAATGGCCACGCCCGACATAACCCAAGGAGCAATTTTCCAAGGCACATTATCATTTTTATGATGAGCCAACGCTGAAGAGGTAGAAGTAAATAAAATAGAGGCTAAAGATGTTGCAATGGCGATAACTAACACATGATCAGCAGCGGCAACGTCAAAACTAAGTAGCAAACTACTTAGCACTGGCACAATGATTAAACCACCGCCTATGCCTAGTAACCCTGCTAAAAAACCAACAATGCAGCCTAACAGCGCACAACTTGCAACTAGAAGTCCTAGTTCATACATAGTTATCTCTAATACATTTAATTATAAGTATATTTTAATTGATTATATAAACAATTACAGTTCTATCATTTAGGTGTATAAAATAAATTACCTAGCTGATGATCTATCATAAAACTACGAGTTAACCGCAGTACTTGTTTAGCGTTGGGCTGTGCCAAACATTCGCTCAGTAATTGTTCCATGTCGCTTACATTTAAGCGCCTTAGCACCCACTTCACTTTGTTTAGTGACGATAAGTTCATGCTTAAACGTCTATAACCCATAGCAATCAGTAATATTGCGCCCTCGGGGTCGCCACCAAGCTCCCCACATAAACTAAAGGGCAATTCATAGTGCTCACACTCGCTGGCAATATTATTTAATACACGCAACACGGCTGGATGGTAGGGGTTAAATAAATCGGCTACGCGTGCATTTGCTCTGTCTACGGCTAATAAATACTGAGTTAAGTCGTTACTACCCACTGAACAAAAATCGACTTTTCTAGACCACTCTGGCAGCATAAATACACTTGAAGGTACCTCAAGCATAATACCAATATCGGGCCTTTCTATTAGTTGCTCAGGAAATGCTTCACTTAACTCATAATAAGCTTGGTTAAACAATGCCAGTGACTCTTCAACCTCATCGGTGCCACTGATCATCGGCAGCATTATTTTTAAATTACCTAAGCCAATATTCGCTTTTAGCATCGCTTTGAGTTGATCTAAAAAAAGCTCAGGATGATCTAAGCTAATTCTAATACCTCGCCATCCTAAAAACGGGTTTTCTTCGGTAATGTTAAAATAATCTAAAACTTTGTCGCCACCTATATCTAACGTTCGCATAACAACGGGGTTAGGGTAATAGCTACTTAGTACTTCTCGGTACCACTTTTCTTGTTCTTGTTGCGATGGAAACTGCCCCTTTTGCATAAACCATGCTTCGGTTCTGTAAAGGCCAACACCATCACAAATATGGGCACTATTTTGCTGAGTATTAAGCTCTAGCCCTGCATTGAGTAATAAACTAATATGCTCACCGTCTAACGTGATTGCAGGCAGTGCTTGTTCTTCTAAAAACCGATTATTGAGTAAGTTATCTTGATGTTGTAATTCGGTATATTCATCAATGAGCATTTGCGAAGGCGAAATATATAAACGCCCAGCAAAAGCATCTAAAATCATTTCTTTACTATCAAACTGCAATAGCGGTAAATCTTCAATACCCCAAATCGCAGGCACGCCCATAGCACGGGTTAAAATAGAGGCATGGCTATTGGCTGAACCATTAATACTCACAACCCCCGCTAAACGCTCATTGGGCACCTCTGCTAACATAGCTGGCGTTAGTGTGTGCGCTATTAAAATGGTGTTTTCAGGGTAGTCTTTTATTGCGTGTTCGGTATTCACTAAGTGATGCAGCACTCGTAAGCCAATGTCTTTAACATCAACCGCACGCTCTTTAATGTAAGGGTCTTGCATTTCGTTGAACTGTGCAACTAAACGTTCAATCACAATTTTTAATGCACTTTTTGCACACCACCCTTCTTGTAATTGTGTCTCTACATTATGACCTAAACTTTTAGCATCTAGTAATTGCTGATATACATCAAATACAGCCAGCGCCTCTTGCGGTATGCTGTCACTTAACGTCATCGATAAGGTGCTAAATTCTTTGCGCGTAGCAGCAACTGCTTGGGTGAATAAACGGCGCTGTTCAATGACATCGTTATTTTTAGTAAGTTCTATAGACTTAAAATTAAGCTTAGGAATAACAACAAAAGCTTTACCGATACTTATACCAGGCGCGCTAGAAACCCCTTTTAATACCGATGTTTGATGGGAAGACTCATCTTGGCGTAATACTTCTTTTATTTCAGCGTGGGCTAATTGCGAAGCTAACTGCGCAGAAAGCGTAATTAAAAAAGACTCCTCATCTTGAGAAAATACCCGCGCCATTTTCTGTTGAACAACAATAACACCTAACACTTTTTTTTGATGAACAACAGGCACAGACAAAAAGGCGTTATAGCCTTCTTCGTTAACTTCTGGGGAGAGTTTAAAACGAGGATGCGACTTGGCAAAGGCAATGTTAATTGCTTCTTCACGCTGAGCAACAAGCCCAACTAAACCCTCGGTAAAGCCAATTCTAAATTTGCCCACCGCATTAGGGTTTAACCCTTCGGTAGCCATCAGTACAAAATTATCTTGGCTGTAATCTGCAAAATAAATGGAGCAGCACTGGGTATTCATGGCATCTTTTACCATTTTCACAAAGCACACTAACGCGTCGTCTAAATTCGCTTGTTGCGAAACAGACTCAGCTATCGCTCTGAGTGTTGCCAGCATACACTGCTCCTTTTTATGTAAAACTACCTTTTATTTCGCCAGTGATCTTTTTGTTGCTCTCGCTTATTAAAGGGCATAGCAAAGGGAGCAAACTCTTTCATAACACGTCGATAAACGTCCCGTTTAAACGACACAACCTGTCTAACCGGATACCAATAACTTACCCATCGCCAATCATCAAATTCCGGATGATGGGTTTTCAGTAAGTTAACATCTTCATCTTTACAGCGCAGTTTTAGTAAAAACCATTTTTGTTTTTGCCCAATACACACCGGACTTGAATCTCGGCGGATTAATCGTTTGGGTAATTTATAGCGTAACCAATGTTTTGAGCTTGCAACTATTTCTACATCTTCTGGTCGCAAACCTACTTCTTCGTGTAATTCACGGTACATAGTTTGTTCTGGTGTTTCACCATCATCAACACCACCTTGGGGAAATTGCCAAGAATGTTGACCATAGCGTCTGGCCCAAAACACTTGCCCCTGATTATTGCAAATTACAATTCCGACATTGGCACGAAAACCTTCGGCATCAATCACCTTAGTGCCTCATTTGTAAGTCGATTTTTTATGATTGTTCCACATTAGCTGCAATACGGCAAATACTATTACGTGCAAGCCTCGTTAACACCTTCACTTAAAGCAAATTAATGGCGAAATCCATTGCATGTGAATAACAAACTACACTGCCATACGTAAATACATAAAAACCACACTGTTTGTGCTGGTTACTCACAGCTTGTGCATAACTTTTGTAAAACACGCTCATTTACCAAACAAATCCACAATACAAGATCAAAAAAGTGATGTTCTCCACAGAATCTGTGGATAAACATGTTTATACATCTGTATTTATCCTTACAACAATTATAGACCTTAATTAAAACTGAACACCAAAAACAAAAAAAACAATGTAGTTCAGTTACTTAGTTAATTTTAGCGTTTTAAAGCAGTGCATAAAATTGCACCAACCACGGCACGTATAAAAATCAACCAACCGCTAAAGATATCCACTATCAAGCTAATTTGCTATCATGGCGTTGGTATTTATTCAACTAAATTAACAATATGCAACCTTTAAAACCTCATTCAATTAATCAACTAATGCAACGTGTCAATAATATTGCAGGGCTCACACTTGGACAACTAGCACAGCAGTACCACTTTAAAACGCCAGATGATTTATTGCGTGAAAAAGGCTGGACAGGTCAACTGATTGAGTATGTATTAGGCGCAACCGCTGGTTCAAAACCGCTCCCCGACTTTGAAGATTTAGGCATAGAGCTTAAAACATTGCCTATTTCATATAAAGGTAAACCGCTAGAAACCACCTTTGTGTCGGTCACCCCGCTAATGAATGTAACTGGCATGACGTGGCACACAAGTAGCGTACGTAAAAAGTTGAATCATGTTTTATGGTTACCTATTTTAAGTGAGCGCGATATCGCTCCTTTTGATAGAACCATAGGCAGTGGCTTTTTGTGGCAACCTTCCCCCGCGCAAGATGCACAATTGCAGCGAGACTGGGAAGAACAAATGGAGCTTATAGCTCTTGGTAGAGTTGATGAAATTTCAGGTCATTTAGGGGATGTAATGCAAATACGACCAAAAGCAGCCAATAGCCATATTGTTACCGATGCAATAGGTCCAAACGGACAAATTATAAAAACTCTGCCACGTGGCTTTTACTTAAAAACCAGTTTTACGGGTGATATTTTAAAAAAGCAATTTCAGCTTTAATTGATGAAAAGTAATTAGCGTTGAGCTCGGCTAGTTGCTTACTAATGCCTGCCGCCTAATGTCTACTTTCCTTTTTTTTAACCCAAACATTCGCACTGCTTGCAGACCTGCAAACTTAACGCCAGTAGCCCGTTCCTTTTGCCTCTTTTTTGCTATTTTTTACAAAAAATCCCCGCATAGGCGGGGATTTATAAATCAAAGTTGAACATTTACCTTAACCGGAGTTAAAAATAAATATTACTGACCTTTAACTTCTTTTAAACCATTGTACGGTGCTTTAGCGCCTAATTGCTCTTCAATACGTAGCAATTGGTTGTACTTAGCAACACGATCTGAACGGCTTAATGAACCCGTTTTAATTTGACCTGCAGCAGTACCTACCGCTAAATCAGCAATAGTTGCATCTTCAGTTTCACCAGAGCGGTGAGAAATAACCACTGTAAAACCTGCATCTTTTGCCATTTTGATTGCAGCTAACGTCTCTGTTAATGAACCAATTTGGTTAAATTTAATTAAGATTGAATTGGCAATACCGTTATCAATACCGCGTTTTAAAATCTTAGTATTGGTTACGAATAAATCATCACCCACTAATTGAACTTTATCGCCCATTAGTTTGGTTTGGTGTGCAAAGCCATCCCAATCAGACTCATCTAAACCATCTTCAATTGATACAATTGGGTATTGCTCAGTTAAATCTTTTAAGAAGTGGTTAAACTCTTCAGATGTAAATTGCTTACCTTCACCTTTAAGGTCATAGATATTTGCTTCTTTGTTATAAAACTCAGAGGCCGCACAATCAAGTGCAAGGGTAATATCTTTACCAAGCTCATAACCGGCATTTGCAACAGCCACTTTAATAGCTGCAAGTGCAGCTTCGTTTGATGCAAGGTTTGGTGCAAAACCACCTTCGTCACCTACAGCTGTTGAATGTCCATCTGCTTTAAGTACCTTAGCTAGGCTATGAAATACTTCAGCACCCATACGCAATGCTTCACGGAAGTTAGTAGCACCTACTGGCTGAACCATAAATTCTTGAATATCTACTGAGTTATCAGCGTGCTCACCGCCGTTGATGATGTTCATCATTGGTAGTGGCATAGAGTAAACACCTGGCGTGCCATTTAAGTCAGCAATGTGCTCGTAAAGCTCTACTTTTTTAGATTGTGCAGCCGCTTTTGCGTTAGCAAGTGAAACCGCTAAAATAGCATTAGCACCTAGTTTTTCTTTGTTTTCAGTACCATCTAAATCAAGCATTACTTGGTCTACATCACTTTGAGCAAGTGCGTTTTGACCTTTTAGCGCTTCTGCAATTTCATTATTAATGAAGCCAACCGCTTTTAATACGCCTTTACCTAAGTAACGCGCTTTATCACCATCACGTAATTCTAATGCTTCGCGAGTTCCTGTAGATGCACCTGAAGGTGCAGCAGCACGGCCCCATGAACCATCAGCTAAATATACCTCAGCTTCAACAGTTGGGTTACCACGCGAGTCCATAATTTCACGACCGATTACTTTTACGATTTCTGACATCTTGATTCCTCTATATTCCCAAAATGGTGAGTGCGGCTAACCTGAGTTTGGCTAGCCTTAGAAACAAAAAAGGCCGCGCATCATGCACAGCCTTTTTATATTACGAAGACGCTTTTTGATAGGTATGAGCCGCAGCTACAAACCCTTCAAATAGCGGGTGACCATCACGTGGTGTTGAAGTGAATTCCGGGTGGAATTGCGCTGCAATAAACCAAGGGTGATCTTTATTCTCAATAATCTCTACTAGTTTTTTATCTTCAGATAAACCTGTAAAGCTTAAACCAGCTTGCTCAAGTTGTGCTACAAAGTTGTTGTTAACTTCATAACGGTGACGATGGCGTTCAACAATTTCGTCGCTACCATACACATCATGTACTTTAGAGCCTGGTGTTAAATGACATTTTTGTGCGCCTAAACGCATAGTGCCACCTAAATCAGATTTTTCGTCACGTAATTCAACATTACCTTCAGCATCTAACCACTCAGTGATTAAACCAACCACTGGCGAGTCTGAGTTTGCGTTAAATTCAGTTGAGTTTGCATCAACTAAGCCGGCAACATTTCGTGCGTATTCAATAAGTGCAACCTGCATACCTAAACAAATACCTAAGTAAGGCACTTTGTTTTCACGAGCATATTTAGCCGCTAAAATCTTACCTTCAACACCACGACCACCAAAACCACCTGGCACTAAAATAGCATCTAAGCGAGAAAGAACATCCGTTCCTTTGGTTTCTAAGTCTTGTGAATCAACGTATTGGATATTAATAGTTAAACGATTCTTCAGTCCCGCATGCTTTAATGCTTCGTTTACTGATTTGTATGCATCTGGTAATTCAATGTATTTACCTACCATACCAATTGTCACTTCACCCGTTGGGTTAGACTCTTGATACAATACTTGTTCCCACTCAGCTAAATCGGCTTCAGGCGCGTCTAAATGAAAACGACGACATACAAAGTTATCTAACTCTTGCGATTTTAATAACGCAGGGATTTTATAAATACTGTCTACATCAGGCAGTGAAATAACTGCTTTTTCTTCAACGTTTGTGAACAATGCAATTTTTGCACGCTCGTTATTTGGCAGCTTACGGTCTGAGCGACAAATAAGAATATCTGGTTGAATACCTACCGAGCGTAACTCTTTAACTGAGTGCTGAGTTGGTTTTGTTTTCACTTCACCGGCAGGGCCTAAGAATGGCACTAAGGTTAAGTGAATGAAAAGTGCGCGTTCACGACCAATTTCTGTACCCATTTGACGAATTGCTTCGATAAATGGTTGTGATTCAATATCGCCTACCGTACCACCAATTTCAACGATTGCTATATCATGGCCTTCTGCGCCATCATAAACACGTTGCTTAATGTCATTGGTAATATGAGGAATAACCTGAATAGTTGCGCCAAGATATTCACCACGTCTTTCACGACGTAGTACATCTTCATATACGCGCCCCTGCGTAAAGTTATTACGGCTGGTCATTTTGGTGCGAATAAAACGTTCGTAGTGACCTAAATCAAGGTCCGTTTCTGCGCCGTCTTCGGTAACGTATACTTCACCGTGTTGAATTGGGCTCATTGTGCCTGGGTCAACGTTGATGTAAGGATCCAGCTTTAGAATGGTAACATCTAAGCCACGGGCTTCTAAAATAGCGGCCAATGATGCTGCTGCAATACCTTTACCCAACGAAGAAACAACTCCGCCAGTAACGAAGATAAATTTTGTACTCATGCGAACCCTAGAATATCAGGAATTAAAAGGAATATAATACCCAAACAAGTGATTTTGGAATATAAACAAGACGGGGCGAAATTGTACCAAAACATAGCTAAGCAATCCAGCTATAAATAGCAAATCTGTGCACAAAAAACAGACATTTTTTATGTCCCTATTTATTTAATTTTTTTATTGCATCCCATGCCGCATCCATTTCCTCTAAAGACGCTGACTCAATACATTTACCCTGTGTAATTAAGTAGTTTTGTACCTTTTCAAATCGTGCAGAAAACTTATCGTTGGCACTGCGAAGCAATTGCTCTGGATCCCGTTTAACATGGCGCGCTACATTCACGGTCGCGAACAACAAATCACCTAGTTCTTCTGCTGTATGGTCTGAGTAAGGGTCATGTTCTAAGGCTTCTTTGACTTCCTCAACTTCCTCACTCACCTTATCTATAGCGCCATGATAAGTGGGCCAGTCAAAGCCTAAAGCGGCTACACGTTGCTGAATTTTTTTGGCTTTTGTTAAGCTAGGTAAACTGTTTGGTATATCTTGCCAAAGTGTTGAGCTTTCATCTTGGGGTCTAGTAGCACGCTCTTGTGCTTTTATTGCTTGCCATTGCGCGGCTAATTCGGCATCAGTTGTGGGGGTGTCTTGCGCTGTAAATACATGCGGATGACGGCGCACTAGCTTCTCATTTAATTGAGCCACTACATCATTAAAATCAAATAATTGCTGCTCTTGCGCTAGTTGCGCATAAAACACGATTTGAAATAACAGATCACCTAGTTCACCTTTAAGTTCATTTAAATCGTCGCGCTCAATACAATCAGCCACTTCATAGGCTTCTTCAAGAGTGTGAGGTACGATTGACGCAAACGTTTGCTTGAGATCCCAAGGGCATCCGCCCTCAGGGTTTCTCAGTGTTTGCATTATTTCCAGCAGTTGGCTTAAAGCCTCATTGTTAGCCTGATTACTGCCCTCGTTTTGCACTGTGTACCCCTTCGATCTGATGTAGCTTAGACAGCACTTTGTTTGTGCCTTGTAAGTCATGCACTTCAATTTGCATCACAAAAATAGCAGTTTGAGTGCTATCAACCGTGTTTACGTTCATATTGAGCACATTAACTTTTTCATTGGCAAGTGCAGAACTGATGTCACGAATTAAGCCAGAACGATCACTGGCTTCAATACGAATAGTTAAGGCGTAAGAGCTACTAATATCGTCTGACCAACTCACTGAAATAACACGCTCGGGGTGCTTGTTTTTTAAATTACTAAACGAATCACAATCCTCTCGGTGCACCGCAATACCGCGCCCTTGAGTAATATACCCAATAATTTCATCCCCAGGTACTGGGCGACAACAACGAGCAACATGGCTCATTAAACTACCGACCCCATCCACCACAATACCGTTTTTGTCACCAGTCACTTTACTAGGCGATTTGAAACGAATTACCGGCTCATGCTCTGTTCTGTCGGTAATAAAGTTAAGCATTTGGTTAAGACGAATATCGCCTGCGCCAATGGCGACCATTAAGTCATCAAGTTCTCTAAAATTAAAACGCTTTATAGCAGGATCTAAATCTTTATAAGTTAGCTCTAATTTTTGTAATTCGTTATCAAGGATTTCTTTACCCGCACTTAAATTTTTATCGCGGTCGAGCTGTTTAAACCAATGGTGGATTTTGGCTCTAGCGCGAGACGATTTAATATATCCCAGCGACGGGTTTAACCAATCACGGCTTGGGTTTGGCTGCTTTTGGGTTAGTATTTCAACTTGGTCACCAGTGCTTAACTGATGAGTAAATGGCACTATTTTGCCAAATATTTTTGCGCCAATACATCGATGCCCTACATTGGAGTGAATGTAGTAAGCAAAATCAAGAGGCGTTGCCCCCAGTGGTAAGTCAAAAATATCGCCTCGAGGGGTAAACACATACACACGATCTTCAACCACTTGGTTTTTAAGCTCTTGTGCTAAATCGCTGCCATCAACCACTTCTTCTTGCCATTGCAGTAATTTACGCAACCAGCTAATTTTTTGCTCATAGCCTGAACCACGCCCTGGCAATGCGCCTTCTTTGTACATCCAATGCGCGGCGACACCCAGCTCTGCATCTTGATGCATGTCGTGTGTTCGTATTTGAATTTCAACGGTTTTACCCTCAGGACCAAACACAACCGTATGAATAGATTGATAGCCATTTTGTTTTGGGGTCGCAACGTAATCGTCAAACTCTTTATTTAAATGACGCCAATTAGTGTGCACTATACCTAGGGCGCCGTAGCAATCTTGTAATCGTTCAACCACAATTCGCATGGCGCGTATATCAAATAGCTGATCAAACTCGTAGTTCTTTTTCGCCATTTTTTTATAAATGCTGTAGATATGTTTTGGCCTGCCGTACACCTCAGCTTTAATACCCGCTTCATGGAGGCGTTGTTTGACCTGTTCAACCATATCAACCATATACGCTTCACGGGCAAGGCGCTTATCATCGAGCTGCTTGGCAATGTTTTTATAAATATCGGGATGCAAATAACGAAAAGCTAAATCCTCAAGCTCCCATTTTAATTGACCAATACCAAGACGATTGGCAAGCGGTGCAAATATATCAGCGGTCTCTTTGGCGGCAACTACTCGCTCTTCTTCTGCGGCATCTTTGACATTGCGTAAATGGCAAACCTGTTCGGCTAATTTAATCACCACAGCGCGCACATCTTCCACCATAGCAAGCAGCATCCGGCGAATATTATCGACTTGCACAGTGCCATTGCCTTGATGAGCTAAGGTACTTATGGTAGCCATTTGTGACACACCTGTAAGCAGCACTGCAACATGATTGCCTAAATGCTCTTCTACCGCATCAATGCTCACTACATCATTTAAATAATAAGGGGTTAAATAGGCTGTGGCTAAAGAGTCAGCATCTAAATTTAACTCAACTAAAATCTCCACCATTTCTATAGCGGTATTTTGTCGCTCGCTGTTATCGCACGTTTGGCAAAGCTGCTGCGCTTTGTTGAGTAAGCTGATTTTTTCTTGAGACAAATCAAGAGATTCTACGCGTGAAAAAAAGTCACCCGCTTTATCATGTTGATGAGATTGACGTGTCGCTACCATAATGCGCTTTACCTCCGTTGAAATAACGCCATAGTTTCGATATGCCCCGTGTGAGGAAACATATTCATTAGCCCTATCTTGTTCAGCTCAAAGCCGGCTTGCGAAATAATAGCGCTGTCACGGGCTAAAGTAACAGGGTCGCAAGAAACGTATAAAATCGCTTTAAACTGCGTTAATGGAAGCTGTTCTAAAACTGCCATCGCACCAGTGCGTGAGGGGTCGAGTACTAAAACATCTAATTCTTTATTAAACCACGGCGCTTTTTTAATACTCGTGGTTAAATCAAAACAATGAAACTGGGTATTAGTAATAGAGTTAGTGTGCGCATTTTGCGTTGCTAATGCAACCGCCGAAGTTACGCCCTCAATTCCTGTTACTGTTTTAGCTTGTTTGGCTAACACTAAAGAGAAGTTACCAATACCACAAAATAAATCCAGAACATTTTCATCGCCTTGAAGTGCTAACCAGTTTGCAGCTTGGATCAGCATCGCTTGATTTACACTCGCGTTAACCTGAATAAAGTTACTGAGCCCAAACTCAAACGTTATATTTAACTGTTCAAGTTTATAAAATGGCATAGCTAAATGTGAATGATCAATAGTATCACTGTCACTTTGCCACACTAACTGCCAATTATGAGCTGCCACACTTTGCTCAACAAACGCCTTATCATGAGGTGAAATCGCTTTGGTATGGCGGATAACAATAAAAGATTGTTCATCAGCGGCACATAATTGTAAATGACTAATACTGTGTAGCGTCTTGTTTTGATTAATGACTTTATCAAATACATTAAATACATCGGCAAATACATCACTTAAAACTGGGCACTGATTAATGCTAACAATGCTTTTAGAGCCACGTGCTCTGTAGCCTACCCGCATTTTTTTTGTAGCCTTGTCGAACATAACAGCAATTCGAGCACTGCGTCGATAATGAGTTGCTTGGCTTTGCAGCGGGGCTTGCCAGTTTAATTCGGTTAATTTTGCAAACTTGGCAAATAATTGATTCACCGCAGCTTGCTTTTCAATTACCTGTTGTGTGGTATCTAAATGCTGTAGCTGGCAACCACCACACTGACTGTAATGTTCACAAATAGGCGCTGTGCGATATTCACTAGCTTTAATTATTTTAAGCGTATCAGCTTGGCTGTAACGTGCTTTATCATCAACCAACTTGGCTTTTACTCGCTCACCAGGTAATGCTCCACTAACAAAACACACTTTATTATTGTACTTAGCAATACCACGGCCATGGTGATCCATTGCTGTAATATCGAGTTCTAGCGATTGCTGTTGTAGTGGTTTTTTCTTTGCTTTAAATATTTGTGCCATGAGGCATTACCTTAAAGGTTGATGAATTACGTCTCTACTTTGAGAATAGCTATGAGTATGTATATACTCACATTTAATAAAAATGATAATAATGCTCAGATTATGACCAAACTAGGCTTGCGCGATTCTGTTTTAACACTCACCCTGATCCCCACAGTGATCATTGGGCTATTACTAGGTGGTTATTTTACAATAAATCGTTACATTGAGCTTGATGAAATTTTATATCAACAAGGCACAACAATTTCTGAGCCTTTAGCGATTGCTCTTGAACAACCTTTACTGGAAAAAAATAAAAAACTACTTAATCGCGTGATTCGTTATACACATAACAAACACTCACCGGCGATTAAATCAATTGCTATTTTTAATGATAACAACCAACTTATTATAACTAGTAACTATCATCGCTCGTTCGATACCTTAATTGAGCAAACACAAATAGACAGTTTTAAAGCCACACATGTTCAGCAAACTGAAGAGTTAGTAACTTTTTTTACCCCTATTATTAATCACACAACACCTAATAGCGATTGGAATACCTCTGAGTTTCAGACCACATTAGGTACCGTAGTGATCCAACTTAATCGCGACAAAGCTGTTATTGGTCAGCAACGCGCATTATTAGTCAGCGGTATTATTATTATTCTTGCCTTAGTATTAGCAGCTATTTTAGCACTAAAACTTAGCCGTATGTTTATGACACCGCTAAATAAGTTAGTACTTGCTACCGACAGGTTAATTGAAGGGAAAAGACAAACAGGGTTAACTGAGCCCATGAATGGTGAGTTTGAACTATTGCGTGAAGGACTCAATACCATATCCCACTCTATGGTGATGCAAAAAGACGAAATGCAAAAAAATATTGATCAAGCAACTAGTGATTACCGCGAAACGCTTGAACAATACGAAACACAAAATATACAGCTCACTATGGCTAAAAAAGAAGCCCAAGATGCTAACCGCGTTAAGTCTGACTTTTTAGCAAAAATGAGTCATGAATTGCGCACACCACTTAATGGGGTTATTGGCTTTACTCGCCAGCTTTATAAAACACCGCTAAATAAAAACCAAAAAGATTACCTTGATACCATTGAGCTTTCAGCAAACAGCTTACTGACCATTATTAGCGATATATTAGACTTCTCCAAATTAGAAGCGGGTGCTATGGAGCTTGAATCGATTCAATTTCAATTACGCGATAGCGTAAACGAAGTGATGACATTACTGGCACCTAGTGCTCACGATAAACAACTTGAGCTCTCTATTTATATAAACCCTCAGGTGCCCGATCACTTAACCGGCGACCCCACTAGATTTAAACAAGTGCTTATTAACTTGTTAAGTAACGCTATAAAATTTACTGAAAAAGGCGCCATTAAAGTCGATATTAGCCATCGTTTGTTGGATGAGGAGCGCACTTCCATTTTAGTGTCGGTGGCTGACACCGGGGTGGGTATTCCTGCCGATAAACAAGACGCGTTATTTACCGCCTTTGGCCAAGCCGACTCCAGTATCACCCGTAAATTTGGTGGCACTGGCTTAGGGCTTATTATTACTAAACATATTGTTGAAGCAATGAATGGCCGTATTACCTTAAATTCAGCTCCAGGTAGTGGCACATGCTTTACTTTTAATGGCGTATTTAGATTACCAAATCATGTATTTATCAACGATTTGCCTACCCAGTCATTAATTGGTAAACGTGTTCTTTATCTAGAGCCACATAAGCATACCCATCATGCCGTTGTTTCATTATTACAAGAGTGGAAAATTAGCGTCACTCGATGTCATAGCGAAAGTGAATTTTTAGAGTGTATCGAGAAATCAGAGATTAATTTTGATATATGCCTTATTGGTCACATGGCATCGGTTGACGATATGCAGCGCTTAAAAAGCTATGTAAAAGCGGTTAGAGAATCAACCGATTATTTATATTTAATGCTTAATACTGTATCACACAATATGCGTGAAGCTTTTATAGGCAGCGGTGCAGATGCCTGTTTAAGTAAACCGCTCAACCATCGTAAATTATGTGAGTTATTAGCCGCACCATACCGACTTGATCACCCGGCGCATAACATAGACCAGCATGAACAAACTCTACTGCCATTAAAAGTATTAGTGGTAGATGATAACGACGCTAATTTAAAATTAATTTACACCCTACTCAACGAACAGGTGGAATTGATTGATACTGCTCATAATGGTTCACAAGCTTACAGCTTAAGTAAAAGTCATAAATATGATGTGATTTTTATGGATATTCAAATGCCGATAATGGATGGCATTACAGCCTGTAAACTCATTAAAGAGTCATCTTTAAATGAAGATACACCTATTATTGCCGTAACGGCGCATGCACTTAATAGTGAAAAAGAACAATTATTAAAAGATGGCTTTGAAGGCTATTTAACCAAGCCAATTGACGAAGATATGCTCAATCAAATTATTTGCGATCATAGCCCGCAGTTACCTGTAAGCCGTGATAAGTCAAAAAGCACATTTGAACATAGCACAGCCCCTTTTGATAGCACTCGGCTTGATTGGACGTTGGCGCTGCAACGTGCAGGCGGTAAGCCTGAATTAGCCAATGAAATGCTTAACATGTTGTTATTAAGCGTGCCCGAAACCCTAAACTTATTAAATCAAGCAATAGTCAGCAATGATTGCCCTCAAGTACTCAGCGTGATCCACAAATTTCATGGAGCGTGTTGCTATACTGGTGTACCAAAATTAAAAACATTGGCTGAAACGATCGAAACATCACTTAAAAATGAGTGCGTACTTGATAATATAGAGCCCGAACTGTTTGAACTTCAAGACGAACTGGAAAACTTACTTGTTGATGCCAACATTGATAACAACAATAAAAAAGACGAGCTATAGCTCGTCTTGCCTATTGTTATTTATGATTCTAAGCGCGAGCTTCAAGCATTAAGCGTTTCATGTCACGCACTGCTTTATCTAAACCGTCAATGGCTGCGCGGGCAATAATAGCGTGGCCAATATTAAGCTCGTAAATCTCTGGCATCGCTGCAATTGGTTTTACATTGTGATAATGCAGACCATGGCCAGCATTAACAATTAAACCAATACTCGCTGCATACTTAACGCCTTGGCGAATGTGCTCGAGCTCTTTGGCGGTGTCTTCATCGTTAGTGGCATCTGCGTAAGCCCCAGTGTGAATTTCAACATAAGGTGCACCACACGCTTTTGCAGCGTCTAACTGCGCTTTATCGGCATCTATAAACAGTGACACTTTAATACCGGCTTGCGTTAAAGTTTTAGTCGCTGCGGCGATTTTATCAATATTACCCGCTACATCTAAGCCGCCTTCGGTAGTAAGCTCTTCACGTTTTTCAGGTACTAAGCAAACATATTCAGGTTTAACCTCAAGTGCAATCGCAATCATTTCATCGGTTACTGCGGTTTCAAGGTTCATACGTGTTTGAATGGTTTTAGCCATCACATACACATCGCGGTCTTGAATGTGTCTGCGGTCTTCGCGTAAATGAATCGTAATGCCATCAGCACCGGCATGCTCTGCAACACTGGCTGCATGGGCTGGATCTGGGTAAGAAGTACCTCGAGCTTGGCGAAGCGTTGCAATATGATCTACATTCACGCCTAGAAGAATATCTTTCATGTTTGTACCTGTGAAATTTGTTTATTGAGAGCTAATAAATAACTCACGACTTTTTAATGGCTTATTGCCCAATAATGGCTTTAATAAATAACGACTTAATTGCTTTGCCATATATAACACATTCGCTTGGCTAAAGTCATGATTTGCTATGGCATTAAGTTGTGAACCGGTAAATCCAGAACGCGTGTCATGTTGCACCGAAAACCCTACTTCTGCAAAGTAGCTATACGTTTGTGTATCGTCAATTGGCTCACCGTCCGCATCAAAACTAAAATCAACTCCATATCCTAGTAACTCTAACAATTGAAATTCATAAGAGCGCAATACTGCTTGCATGTCAGTACCGCTATTAAGGTTTTCTAGGTGTGTTTTATAAAGTTGAAAAACTTGATCAATGGGCTCATTAATCGGCACAATGCGATTAGTTAGCTCATTTAAATAAAAGCCACAATAAAGCTTATCACCAGTTAGAAATAACGGGTTGCCGTAGAGCTCAAATTTATTAATATATTTTAAATCGTATTTGCCATTGTAATGGACGAGTAAGGATTGAAATGGTTGCAATTGGGCTTTATGTTTAGTGGCCTGGCGGCCACTAACTCGTGCGAGCATTCTAAGCTGGCCAACGCCTTCTACCAGCATATCTAACATTACTTGCGAGTCACTATAGGGACGTCGATGTAATAAATAGGCTTTGTAAAAGTCGCTGTCCATATTAGGCTATTCGATACTTATTAATCTTCACCATAGCCTAAGCTTCTTAAGGCACGTTCATCGTCAGCCCAGCCCGATTTTACTTTAACCCATAGTTCTAAAAATACTTTATTTTCAAGCATTTCTTCTAGGTCTTTACGCGCTTCACGGCCGATCACTTTTAGCTTTTCGCCTTTGTTACCGATAACCATGCGCTTTTGCGTTTCACGCTCAACTAAAATAAGGCCATTGATATGCCAAACACCGTTTTCTTGCCATTTAAACTGCTCTATTTCCACAGTCACTGAGTAAGGTAGTTCCTCACCCATAAAGCGCATAAGCTTTTCACGGATCACTTCAGCAGCCATAAAGCGCATTGAGCGGTCAGTAACGTAGTCATCCGGAAAATAAAATTCGCACGGCGGTAAACGTTTAGTCACTTCTTCTTTGATCAGGTCAATGTTTTTACCCTGAGTCGCAGATACAGGCATAATGCCTATAAAGTCAAACTTATCGCCTAAAAATTTCATGTGTGGCAGTACAAGATCGCGATCTTTCACTTGGTCAATTTTGTTAATAACTAACAATACCGGCTTGCCGCTTTGGCTCACTTTGTTTAGTACCATCTCGTCATCGGCATTCCAATGGGTGCCTTCAACAACAAAAATAATCAGTTCAACATCGCCAATTGAGCTCGACGCTGCGCGGTTCATTAAACGGTTAATAGCGCGCTTTTCTTCAACATGCAGACCTGGGGTATCTACATAAACCGCTTGGTGTTTACCCTCAGTATGAATACCCATAATACGATGGCGCGTGGTTTGTGGCTTACGTGAAGTAATACTAACTTTTTGCTCAATAATTTCATTAAGCAAGGTTGATTTACCCACATTAGGACGGCCAACAATCGCAACCATGCCACAAAATGTGTCTATTTCGCCTTCATGAGGCTGTATTAAGGTATCAAGATTCATTTTTAAGTATCTTCAATGCTTTTTCGGCCGCTTTTTGTTCGGCTTTACGCCTTGAGCTGCCAACAGAAATAATGCTATCCATTCCATCAACGATACATTCAACCGTGAATGTTTGATTGTGTGCCTGACCTTTAGTGTCTACTACAGTATAACCAGGTAATGATAGCTTACGAGCTTGCAAATACTCTTGCAGCAGGGTCTTAGGATCTTTTTGGTTAAGCCCTGGTGAAATAGCATCTAAACGTGATTCATACCACGCTAAAATAAGCTCGCCGCAACGATCAATGTCTGAATCTAAAAATACAGCGCCAATTATAGCTTCCACTGCATCTGCTAGGGTCGACTCGCGTCTAAACCCGCCACTTTTTAGCTCGCCAGGGCCTAAACGCAGGTAATCACCTAGCTCAAACTCAAGGCCAAATTCAGCTAACGTCTGGCCGCGAACTAAAGTCGAACGCATGCGGCTTAAATCGCCTTCACGTGCTTTAGGAAATTTAGCGTACAAGGCATTGGCAATTACAAAACTCAAAATCGAGTCGCCCAAAAATTCGAGTCGCTCGTTGTGTTGACCTTTGTGGCTGCGGTGCGTCATTGCTTGCTCAAGTAGGCCTTGATCAGCAAATGTGTAGCCAATTCTTTTGTATAACTCTGTTACATTTTTTTTCATTGTTACTGAATATTACCTAGGCGTTCAAAACGAACACCAGTTGGAACCCATCCTGGTAAAATGTCATCTGGGCCATTATCAAATTCAAAACTCATCCATATAAAGACAGCTTTACCCACCAAGTTTTCTTTTGGTACAAAGCCCCAAAAGCGACTATCTTGGCTGTTATCGCGATTGTCACCCATCATAAAGTAATGATCAGCAGGCACCACCCATTCATCTGCAGGAGTGCCCAATTGCTGGTAGTAACGCCCTTTACGTTCAGGCGATTTTGGGTTGATTAAAATATCATGGCTAGAGGTCGTTAAATCTTCATTTAAACGCGCTAAAGCCATTGGGCCTTGCATAAATTCATCATCATTAATTAATTTAAAATCAATTTTATTGAATTCGTTGCAAAGAAGCGCGCCTTTTTTAACGTCACCCTCTTCACATTTTGGTTGAATATATAAACGCTTGTCGCGATAAACAATTTTATCGCCAGGTAAGCCTATAGCGCGTTTAATATAATCAACTCTCTCATCTAATGGGTATTTAAAAACAACAATATCGCCACGCTCTGGTTCGCTCACATCCACTAACTGGCTGCGCCATACAGGGTCTTTAATTCCATAAGAATACTTTTGCACTAAAATAAAATCGCCTACTAATAAGGTTGGCATCATTGAACCCGATGGGATCTGAAACGGCTCAAAAATAAACGATCTAAAAATAGTGATAGCAGCAATCATCGGAAAAATCGACTTTGCTGTTTCAGTAATGACTGGCTCAGGCGCAATCAATGCTGCTGTTTCTTCGTCAAGTTGGCCACCGGCAGAAGTTTGTGCAATTGCCAAACGCTCTTGCCTTTTAGGGGCAAACATTAAGTGATCTATTAACCATATTAAGCCTGAGCCTAAGGTTAATAACACCAATAAAACTGAAAAGTAGCCAGCCATTTATTATCCCTTTATTTTTTATTTACCAACTTTTAAGATGGCTAAGAACGCTTCTTGAGGCACTTCAACGTTACCAAGTTGCTTCATTCGCTTTTTACCATCTTTTTGTTTTTGAAGTAATTTTTTCTTACGACTTACATCACCGCCGTAACACTTAGCGATTACGTTTTTACGAAGTTGCTTCACGGTTGTACGCGCGATTACATGCTGACCAATTGCTGCTTGAATCGCAATATCAAACATTTGACGTGGTATAAGCTCTTTTAACGCATCAGCAAGCTGACGACCACGAGACTGCGCGCTTTCACGGTGTACAATAATAGCAAGGGCATCAACACGCTCGCCATTAATGAGTATATCTACACGTACCATGTCTGAGGTTTGGAAGTGCTTAAAGTTATAATCAAGCGACGCAAAACCACGACTGGTTGATTTTAGCTTATCAAAGAAGTCCATTACCACTTCGGCCATTGGCAGTTCATACGTTACTGCAACTTGCTTACCATGGTAGCTCATTTTAGTTTGCATACCGCGCTTATCAACACATAAAGTGATTACGCTACCTAAGTACTCTTGCGGTACTAAAATGTTAGCCTCTACTACTGGCTCACGTATTTCTAAAATATCGTTTACGGCTGGTAAGTCAGATGGATTATCAATTTGTGTAGTGCCCTCTTTAGTCACTACCTCATAAATAACCGTTGGTGCTGTGGTTATTAAGTCAATGTTGTATTCACGCTCTAAACGCTCTTGAATAATTTCCATGTGCAGCATACCTAAGAAGCCACAACGGAAACCAAACCCTAATGCGGTTGAATTTTCTGGTTCAAAGAATAACGACGCATCGTTTAAGCTTAGTTTGTTAAGTGCATCGCGGAACGACTCGTAATCATCTGACGCAATTGGGAACATGCCCGCGTAGACTTGTGGTTTAATTTTTTGAAAACCAGGTAAGCGCTCAGGTGCCGCATTTTTTTGATGAGTAATAGTATCGCCCACCGGTGCACCGTGTATTTCTTTAATACCGGCAATAACAAACCCTACTTCACCTGTACGTAAAATACCGGTATTAGTTTGTTTAGGTGTGAAAATACCCACATGATCTGCAGTATGAATATGCTCATTCGACATAATTTTAATTTTGTCGCCCGCGCGAAGTTCACCATGCTTAATACGCACTAGCGATACAACGCCTTGGTACGGGTCAAACCAAGAATCGATAATTAGCGCTTGTAATGGCTCGTCTTTATCTCCAACTGGTGGCGGTACATCTTTAACAATCATTTCAAGTACTTCGGCAATACCCACACCTGTTTTAGCACTACATTGCACGGCATCAAGGGCATCAATACCAATGATGTCTTCAATTTCTTCGGCTACACGTAATGGGTCAGCTTGCGGTAAATCAATTTTATTTAGAACCGGTATAACTTCTAAGTCCATTTCGATGGCGGTATAACAGTTAGCCAATGTTTGTGCTTCAACACCTTGGCCAGCATCAACAACCAATAATGCACCTTCACACGCGGCTAATGAACGTGATACTTCATAAGTAAAGTCAACGTGACCTGGAGTGTCGATAAAGTTGAGCTGATAGGTTTCACCATCGTTTGCTTTGTAGTTTAACGTTACACTTTGCGCCTTGATGGTAATGCCACGCTCACGTTCAATATCCATTGAATCCAGAACCTGCTTCTGCATTTCACGGTCGGTTAAACCACCACAAACTTGGATCAAACGGTCAGAAAGGGTCGATTTACCATGGTCAATGTGGGCGATGATCGAAAAATTACGGATATGCTTCATAAACTGGATTCTAAACTTCTATTTTAAAGGACTAAGGTCGCATGCCTAAATAACTTGAAAATACTTGCTGTGCATTTTCAAGTTACTGTGGCATAAAAACGCAATTTTACATTTAATTGGCGTCAATCACCATCTATTTGAGTTAAAGGAAGACTAATTGGATGAATTTTTATCACTTTAATCTCATGCCTAAGTGATTTTACCCATATTTTAGCAATTAAGAAGCCGGTGATGCCACCCAATATCGCTGCTAAAATTTGCCAACCTTCAGCCAATAGTATTAATTCACTGGTTATTAAGGCAAAGATTAAACTCAAAAATAAGGGCAGCATGTAAACGGCAAAGGCATGTTTTACAACGTGGCTGTCATCCAGTGACATAGTCACTTTTTGTCCAACTTCTAGTTGCGTTTCGAATTTATAGGGTAAGGTTTTCTTTGCTGTACCAAATAACTTACTAAACACTTGAGAGCCACAACGACCATTACAGCCTTCGCAGGCCTGCTTTTGTTGAGCTTCTAAATGCGCAACGTGGCCACTAAGGGCCACGACGGTTAACGTTTGTTCTATCATCTATAATGCCCGTGAAACAGACTCAGCAATCGCTTTAGCGCTCATGGTTGGAATGTTTCCCACCACAGACACATCAAAATTTCCGCCGTTGTGCACATAAATAGTGGTTGCTCCTGAGGTGAGAGCTCCGCTTAAGCGCTTACCTGGTAGTGGCCGTTGCACAAATACTGATACCTCAACAAATCCATCAGAGAATAAATAGTAATCTGTTAATTCATTGTTTAAGTCGAGCTTATGTCTATCGGACTTAAGTAATTCAAACCCTTCAGGTAGCCATCCAATAGTCCAATTCATAGCATTCGCTTTGCTTTGTTCATCAATTGAATTAGCGGGTAATGGTGTTGGAAAATTACGATTAAGTACTTCTAATAATAAGCTTGCCGGTTGCTCAGTTACGCTAATGTGGGTAAGTTGTAATTGCTCAAGCGCTTCGCCTTGGTGATTCACATAGGCGGCTTTCAACAATAAAGACGACTCAGTATCAATCCAAATCCAATAGTTATATTTGTCATCGTTTTTAGATTCAATTCGAACCAGCTGAGCAGGACGCCCCGCAATACGGCCTTTACCACCAAGCACAAAGTCATAATGTGCACTTAAGCGGTTAATATCTTTAAATAAGACTTCTGGGATGGGGCCTGCAATCGAGTCAGTTGTTAACGAGTAAGGTTCTGATTGTGGCTCAAAGTAGGTAACTTGATCGTCAATGCGGATCATTTCAAGGCCTGCACCATTAAGCAAACTTAAATGTTCAAGCTCTATATCACCTTGTTTAGCATGCACCCAACGGTAGGGCTCCATACTTTTACCCTTAACAACAACAAAAGAGGCGTCGAAATTACGAGTGTGAACTGCACTGGCCATTTCAAGCAGTAAATCTTTAGCAGGGTTTGTGTCATTGGCAAAAGTATTAAAACTCAGCACCAATGACATAATAAAAGTAATTACTTTCATCTAATTAGTTTTTTTCCTCTGGGGATGTTTCATCTGTTTTAGCTGTTTTTAACGAATGAGCTACACGCGCTTGACGCTGATGTTCAAGTACTAATGCGCCAATGCGTTGCTGCTGAAGCTCTCGCAAACCTTGCTCTGCGTTATCAAGTGCAGGTGCCGATGAGTAGCTTACTGGCGACGCCATGCCGGTTAACGGCGTGGTTTGCAATAATGGAATTTCGTTTTGCACAGCATCTTCACCTTGCGGTAAGGTGTTCACACCAACAATAGTAAACATTGCTACGCTCGCTGCAATCGCTAATTGAGCAACTGGTTTACGCCAATTAAACGCCACTACTTTATTTTCTGTTTCGGTATTTGAAGGGGTTGCCAACTTATCAGACTGGCTAAAGTCTGCATAAACGGGCTCACTCTCAAGTGCTAACGAAATGCGATCACTAATATCAAAATCCATATTATTGTTATTTTCTTTAGCTCGCATTGCATCACCGATTAACGCGTAACGGCCAAACGTAGCAACATCATCCGATGCAATAGTTGCATCATTTAATGTTTGTTCACCGTCAAGTAATGCTGATAACGATTCGTTATCTAAGCGGTTAACGTGTGCTTTTGTCATACTAAGACTCGCCTATTAATGGGTTTAATTTATTATCAATTGCTTCACGGGCACGAAAAATACGCGAACGTACCGTCCCGACTGGGCAATCCATAACCACGGCTATTTCTTCATAGCTCATACCCTCAATTTCTCTAAGAGTAATCGCGGTTTTAAGATCTTCAGGCAAACTATCAATCGTATTAAAAATAACAGCGCGGACTTCTTCGCTTAATAGTAAATTTTCAGGTGACGCGTTAGAACGCATTGAATCTGCACCTTCATAAAACTCGGCATCGTCAGCATCTATATCATTTGCTGGCGGTTTACGCCCTTGAGCCACTAAATAATTTTTAGCACAATTAACGGCGATACGGTAAAGCCAAGTATAAAAAGCACTATCGCCACGAAAGTTTGGAAGGGCACGATACGCTTTAATAAACGCTTCTTGTGCTACATCAGCAATGTCACCTTGATTTGATACATAACGAGAGATCAAACCGGCTATTTTGTTCTGATACTTCTTAACTAATAGGTTAAAGGCGTTTTTATCTCCCTGCTGGACCCTTTTCACTAACGCTAAATCTAATTCCTGCTCGCTCATTCGAGCCGGTACTCCTCTGATTGATTCTTGCTTATTATTCATAGTGTCGCCATTGTTCACACCTACTCTGACCCTTAGATGAATAAAAAGTTCTGACTCATATTGTTTTTTTATAAAATAGCTACAAATTACGCGTTTATACGCTAAAACCACTTAGTAGTAGTTCAACAAATATGGTACAACTATAAGTATTAAAAATAAATATTGCTCTATCTGAGCATTGTAACCGCAAAGTACCTCACAGATGAACCAAAATAAACATCACATTACCGATGTCGCTATTATTGGTAGCGGCGCAGCAGGCTTATCACTTGCTTTATCTTTGGCTAATTACTGTAACGTTACCGTGATCAGTAAAGGTGAATTAACCGAAGGTTCTACTCTTTATGCCCAAGGCGGAATTGCCGCTGTTTTTGATAAAAAAAATGACAGTATAGAATCTCACGTTGAAGATACCTTAGATGCAGGTGGCGGTTTATGTGACAGAGAAGCTGTTCATTACACTGCCAGTAATGCGCATGACTGCCTACAATGGTTGATTGACCAAGGCGTGCCTTTTGATATGGAATTTGATAGTAAAGGTAAAGAGCGCTTTCATTTAACCCGTGAAGGGGGTCATAGCCATCGACGCATTTTGCATGCCGCCGATGCCACTGGCAAAGCAGTGCAAACAACGCTGATTAGCCAAGTTCAAGCGCACAGTAATATCACCTTGTTAGAGCATTATAATGCGATTGATTTAATTACTGATAAAAATATCGGTAAAACGGGGTCACATGTTCACGGTATGCATGTGTGGAATAAAAAAGCCAAAAAAGTAGAAACCATTGGCGCAAAATTTGTTGCCTTAGCAACCGGTGGCGCAAGTAAAGTGTACCTTTACACCTCTAACCCTGATGTTTCTAGCGGTGATGGTATAGCAATGGCTTGGCGTGCAGGGTGTCGCGTTGCTAACATGGAATTTAATCAATTTCATCCAACCAGTCTCTACCACCCAGAATTACAAAACTTTTTAATTACTGAAGCAATGCGTGGTGAAGGGGCCTATTTAAAACGCCCTGATGGCACTCGCTTTATGAAAGAGTTTGATGAACGAGAAGAACTCGCCCCGCGCGACATAGTCGCGCGCGCTATCGATTTTGAAATGAAACGCCTTGGCGCAAATTGCGTATATTTAGATATTAGCCATAAAGACAAAGATTTTATTATTGAACACTTCCCTACTATTTACGCTAAGTGCTTGAGCGTAGGGCTTGATATTACCAAAGAAGCAATCCCTGTCGTTCCTGCGGCACATTACACCTGTGGTGGCGTAATGACCGACTTTAACGGCAAAACGGATTTAGCAAATTTATACGCTGTGGGTGAAGTGGCTTATACCGGCCTGCATGGCGCTAACCGCATGGCAAGTAACTCATTATTAGAGTGCATTGTATTTGCCCATGCAGCAGCAAAAGACATTTTAAGTAAAATAGAGACCGCACCCGCGCTGGTAGATTTACCTAGTTGGGATGAAAGCCGCGTATCTAACTCAGATGAAGAAATCGTGATCACCCATAACTGGCATGAGCTACGATTATTTATGTGGGATTATGTGGGGATTGTACGCTCAACCAAACGCCTTGAACGTGCGCTGCATCGTGTTGAACTGCTACAACAGGAAATACACGATTATTACGCAAACTTTAGAGTGAGTAATAACTTACTTGAGTTACGTAATTTGGTACAAGTTGCCGAGCTTATAATTAGAAGCGCTATGGAACGTAAAGAAAGTCGTGGACTACACTTTACTATTGATTATCCAGAGCAAAATGAGAACCCAACGCCCACTATTTTGACTCCTCTACGTAATTAATTGCTTCAAGCGTTGCCCGTTTCAAGCGCGCATAGCTTTGCTCATCAACACTATTGGCTGAGATAATCAGCCAATAGTTTTTACTAAAGCCATTAATATACAGCCACACACTCTGACCGAGTAACCGGCTTTGGTTACTAATGAGCCCTTGAATTTGCCTGCCTGATCCTTCAAAACGAAATTGATTCGACTCTAAGAGTATAATGCCTTGCTGTGGTTGAGCAGCCACGATTTTTCGCCAAACAATAATGCCAGCAAGTGTATTAAGTGCAATACAAAAAAGAGTTGCCACCACCGAGTTCATAAATAAGCACAACACTAGAGTCAGCACACAAAAAAAGACCACAATCGGTTTGTGGTCTGTTTTATTATCTGTAACGGTAAATCTATACACGAACTCGGTCTAAAATTAGCTGAACCATGCTGTTTAGCTCTGCGTCTTTACATTCTTCATGGCCCATAAACCAAGCGAATAAATCTGGGTCTTCTTGCGTTAATAGACGCTGAAAAATCGCTTGCTGTTTAGCATCTAACGAATCATAAGCTTCTTCAACAAACGGCATAAACAAAACATCTAGCTCTAACATGCCACGGCGACAAGCCCAACGGATACGTGCTTTACTATGTATTTCAACCATTTTAAACCTCATATTTAATTAACTCGAGTTTACCAAATACGCGTTAATTTAACAGCACTAAGTTATAAAAACATCGTCTGTTAGTCGCTGTACCATACGCTTTAACTACGTTATTATGTGGCTTCATTTGTTATTGCAAAGAAGGTGTTTATGTCTCAGGTTTATGCATGTCCTTTATCACATCAGGTTATTAGCCTCTCAGGCGCAGATAAATTATCGTACCTACACGGACAAATCACTCAAGATCTAAATAAACTTAACAACGATAACTTTTTGTGGGCAGGTCACTGTAGTGCAAAAGGTAAGTTATGGGGTGTATTTAAGCTATTTTCTTATCAACAAAGTTACTTTTTAGCTGGTTCAAGTGCAGAAGTAGAACGCTCTCTTGCTGAATTAAAAAAATATGCTGTATTTGCAAAAGTTGAAATTAATAAAGCCTCAGAGCGATTAATTGGTTTACTTGGTGATGACCTAACAGGCTTACTCACACAACTCGATATTCACTTCAGCGATGACGCAACGGCTTGTGACTTCGCTCACGGTAAAGCCCTTAAACTTGCTTCAAACCGCGTTTTATTGATGGTTGATAGCCAATTTTGCCTACCTGACGACGTGTCGACCCTCGACAACGATGCCCTATGGCAACAAGCGTCTATACTCGCTGGTGAACCGCAATTAAGTGTCGATGCGATTGATGAATACGTACCGCAAATGGTTAATCTGCAAGCCATCGACGGCATTAGCTTTAAAAAGGGTTGCTACACAGGCCAAGAAACCGTTGCACGTATGAAGTACCTAGGCAAAAACAAACGTGCTATGTATATCGTTTCAGGGCAAAGTGAAGGGTTACTCGAAGCACCCGACATTGAAACTCAATTAGGTGAAAACTGGCGCCGCGCAGGTAAACTTATTGCGCAAAGCTATAATGAACAAACACAGACTTTAACTGGTTTGGTCGTGTTGCCAAACGATACTGATATCGATCAGACTCTTCGTGCAAAACACACCCCTTCGGTAGAGCTAAACATTCTGCCTCTACCTTACTCTCTTGAAGATGAATAATAGGAATGACTATGATCGTTGCAGCAAATAAAGTGGTAAAAATGCATTACTCTGTTTTAGATAATGACGGCAATACCATTGATAACTCATTTGGCGGTGAGCCATTAATTTTTATCGTTGGTACAGGTTACCTGATCTCAGGGCTTGAAAACGCGCTGCAAGGCAAGCAAGCTGGCGATACACTAAGCGTAAAAGTAGAGCCTGAAGAAGGTTACGGTGAGCGTCATGATCACTTAATGCAAGCTGTACCTAAATCAATGTTTGAAGGTATGGAAATTGAAGTGGGCATGCAATTTCGTGCAACCACAGATGACGGTGACCAATCAGTAATGATCATCGATATTCAAGACGAAGAAGTGATTGTTGATGGTAATAATCCACTTGCCGGCATTACACTTAACTTTGATGTAGAAATTTTAGAAGTACGCGATGCAACAGCCGAAGAGCTTGAGCATGGCCACGTACATGGTGAAGGCGGCTGTGGCCACGAGCACTAAAACCCGCTAAATAATAAAATTGTTATAAGTTTATAAAAAAAGCGCCTAAGGCGCTTTTTTTATAGCATATTATTCTGTGTTCGTAATTTGGCTTGAGGCTCTGCTGCTGGCATTTCAACTGGGGTTATTTTATCTTCAAGCGCAGCAACTAATCCAGCTTGATCATTCGTGCCTAAGCGATACTGAGTGCCATCTTTAAGCGTTAATTGCACCGCACTAAAGCCTGATACCGAATAAATCCACCCATCGTGTGTAATGCGAATACCAATACCATGGCGGTATGAATTTTGTACTGCCTTTACATCCACTATGTCTTCTAATGCTAATTTTTGGCCTGCAACACCAGGGCCAAATGCCCAGCTAATATGAGTTTCGTCAACTTTAATGGTTAAACCGTGGAACAAAAAGCCCACCAGCACTAAAATACCAGCAAATACGATTAACGGGGCATCGGCACCAATTAAATTCCATGCAAGCGCAACAAAACCACTGATCCACGCTAATACTACAAATATAAATACCGCATACTGCTTATGCTGATACATAACACTCTCTATTAAAAAGTTAAAAATTAAAAACTGTACACTAAGGTGGCACTGAGCTCTGAATCGTATTTTAGTTTATCTTCTTCAGGCTTAGAATTATAACGATACATATAAGCAAACTTAAGCGATACCGCGCCAACCACTTGGCTAATTAATGCCGTTTCTGACTTTAACCGAGAGTTAAGCCCAGACAAAGACTGTTCTATACTGATATCTTGATTAAATCGGGTACGCTTAGATACTAACCTCTCCCACTGCATTGCAATACGAAGTAAATAACCCATTTTGTCTTTGTCGTCTTCAAGTGCTGTTGACACATCATCAGCAACTGAGCGGTATAGACCTGGGCCAATATCTATATCTACCTTATTTTTAACCCCTTGATAAACACGTGCGCCATAACCGGTTGCTACCGTACTTTTAAAATCAAGGCCGCTAAATTGATCTTCTTCATAATCTCCGTAAATAAAGAAAGACGAGTTTTTAACGCCTATTTTATAGTTACCCTGTGCAGAGAAAAACACGCGATTAGCAGTCACATCCGACTCACCCGTTTCTTCATTTTCATCACGTTTGTACAAAGAGTCTATTTTGAATTGATTTCGCCAGTTTTCAAAATCTTGATAAAGGTTCCCTTTAAGCTTAAAACTGGTGGAATTAGTGTTACCTTTACTTAAAATAAAACCAAATTCGGTATCACCATACAATATTTCGCCTTTGTGTAACTCATGAATTTCTTCATCAGAGAGCTCCCCATACTCATGAAAATCTTCAAAGGGATCAACTGCCCAGCTAAAGCAGCTAAATAATAAAAGCAGTAATACAAAGGAGTTTCGCAAAATACGTTCTCCTGCAAATGGCAATAACAAAAAAGCAGAGAAATGATTATTCACTTTCTTTCCACAAAATATGACAAAAAGGCGCGTCTTTATCACGGCTAATTAAAATTTTCGCAAATAATACGTCTTCGTTATCAAACTCAAGGCCCACTAATACTTGAATAAAATGCTCAGGTTCAATTTCTAGGGCAACAAAGTCTTGCCACTGTTCATCGGGCTCATCTTCTTCAATAAAGCCTAGTTCTTCACGGTGTAGGTTAAATTCTTCAACATCTTTGTCGCTTAAATTATTAGGAGCCAGCTCCAAAAAAATATCATAAGCTTGATGAGTTGCTTCTTCTACCGTAAATAAACGTGGACCTGACATGAATGGTTAACCTCTGAGCTTTTAAGTGACAATCATAATATCAAAAGTTACTAGGGTTTTGATAAAAAAAACACGTTAATTACTGACTTTTTTATTTATTCCTAATACTTATAGATATTATTAAATTGGTTAGCACACGGGTCTGTTGACCTTCTAAGATTAAATAGCCATCAAAGATAGCAAGCCCCACGTATATTAAAAAATTCACTTTGTTTTTATTCACCTTCACCCACTTTACTTAACATCAATAAAAACATAAGCTCAAACAACAGGTCAGAGGAGTGAACAATGATAAAATTAGAAAAAAAACAGGGTATCGCTACCGTCACATTACATCGTGTAGAAAAACAAAATGCCTTAAGCTTTGCTATGTTTGTTGAGCTTAACAAAGTGATTAAAAATATAAAAAAAGACGCCAGTATTCGTGCGGTTGTATTAACCGGAGAGGGCGAACACTTTTGTGCAGGGCTCGATATTAACGCGGTTATGGCCTCACCATTCAATATCATAAAGCTCCTATTCAAATGGCTACCTGGTAATCAAAACCTAGCGCAAAAGGTCGTACTGGGCTGGCAGTCATTGAGTGTGCCTGTAATTGCTAAAATAAATGGAAATTGCCTTGGTGGAGGGTTGCAAATAGCACTGGGTGCCGATTACCGAATTGTTCACCACGATGCCAAACTCGCCATTATGGAAGCGCGCTGGGGGTTATGCCCAGACATGGGCGCTAATGTTATGCTTTCAGGCTTAGTAAAACGCGACCAAGCACTTTGGCTAGCAAGCCATGCCGAACCAATAAACGCACAAAACGCTTTTGAACTCGGTTTAGTAACAAAAACAACCGACGATACAGATAAAGCAACTAAAGAAATGCTTGAAACATTACAAGCGCGTTCACCTGACACATTGGCGGCAATAAAACGAGTAACTCAACAAAGCTATAAAGCCCAAGCTCGAAAAATACTCGCTAAAGAAACATGGAGCCAAATTCGCTTATTAAGCAACCCCAATACAAAAAAAGCCATTGCTAAAGCAAAAGGTAAAACTGGTATTGAGTTTTCAAACGCCAAGCGCTGGTAACATTGATGGTAATACTAAGGCACAATGCACAAAACAGCGTTATTTGTTAAAGTGATAACCCTCTATTGTATTGAGTCGTCGTCATGAAATACTTTTTAAGTAGCGCTATCATTTTGCTTTGCTTAGCAGCGGGCAAACTTATTATGCACTTTATTGATGCCAGTTTTCCTGCGCCACTATTAGCAATGGTTATTTTACTGGTACTACTTTTATCAGGCATTGTTAAAGAGCAGCAACTTACTCCATGCGCCTCGCCTATTTTAAATGTAATGCCTATTTTCTTTATTCCTGCAGGCGTTGGTTTTATTGAACACTTGGGACTTATAAAAACACATTGGCCATTTTTAACCACTGTGATGATTATAGTGCCCTTGAGTAGCTTAATTTTAGTAGCCAGTGTGGTTGGCCACTTTAAGGGCACTGAAAACAATGAATGAGCAAATCAGTGCAATAACGCCAAGCCTTTGGTGGTTGACCATCCCTTTTATAATGACTCTTTTTTTTGGACTAAAAATGCTCAATGTGAGAGTAAGTCACAGCATTTTAAAATCCCTCACGAACCCCGTATTTTTAAGTATCGGCATTATTGCCTTATTACTCGTTAACCTTAAATTACCTTATTCACAATTTGCATCGCATAGTCGGTTGTTAACGTGGTTATTAGAGCCGGCCATAGTCGCGTTAGCCCTCCCCTTGTATCAGCAGTTTATGCATATTCGAAAAAACTTTTTACTCATTTTAGTCACCTGCAGTATTGGCATTATTAACGCCACACTGGTGGCTTTTGTATTAAGTGTTTTATTTGCTGTCCCATCGCAGCTCAGCGCTTCAGTTGCGGCACTTAGCGTTACTACACCTATTGCATTACTTGTCACCGACTCACTTGGCGGGATCAGCTCGCTAGCCGCTGCTATGGTTATTTTTATTGGTTTGCTTGGGACTTTGTTTGGCTTTTTGTTACTAAAATTAATTAAAATATTTAACTTTGAGGCACAAGGCATTGCAATGGGAACGGCCTGTCACGCTATAGGTACAGCGGCTGCAATTGCCGAACATCCAAAAATAGGGGCGTTTTCATCGGTGGCTATGGCATTGAGTGCGCTATTAACTGCTGTGATAGTACCACTATTATATCCAATTTTAGTGAGCACTTTGTTATAGTAAGTTGATACCAATATAACTAAAACTAGAGCTCACCATGATCAGTTCCGAAATTCAGCAATTTGAAAAGTACTACGCCCTACTTACCGAGTATTTAGTCACCTATAGTATGCAAATAGTCGGTGCTATTTTTATTCTACTGGTTGGTCTTTGGGTGGCGAAAAAACTTGCCGAAGTAGTTGCCAATTTGATGACTCGACATAACGTTGATATCACCTTAACTAACTTTGTTAGTAATGTAGTTAAAGTACTGCTGATCATTATGGTGATCATAATTGCGTTGGGTAAAATTGGCATTAGTGTTACCCCGTTTGTTGCTGCAATAGGTGCCGCTTCTTTAGGTGCTGGCTTAGCATTACAAGGCATGCTTTCTAATTATGGCGCCGGGCTTGCTATTATTGCCACGCGGCCATTTGTGGTAGGCGATACCATAGAAGTAAAAGGGGTTAGTGGCCAAGTAAAAGTAATTGAACTGGGCCACACCGTGTTAATTAATGAAGAAAAAGTAGAAATAACCATTCCCAATAAGCATATCGTTGGCGAAATCCTACATAACTCATTTAACTACTCTTTAGTAAAAGGTGAAATAGACATAGCCTACAGCGCCTCTAGTGATACTGCGATCAACCTTATCGAAAACGTATTAGCTAATCACGAACTGGTTGCTAAACAACCTAATGCACAAATTGGCATAGAGCGCTTTGCTGATAGCGGCGTTACTATTAGCTATCGATACTGGGTTCCTACCACTAAAATTATTGAAACTAAGCTCGCCATTAATGGCGGCGTATATAAAGCAATTAATGATGCCAATATAGAAATTCCGTTTCCACAGCGCATTGTTACACTTAATAAAAATAACTAGTACTACTAATATAAATAAAGCAAAAACTAAGTGCACTTATAACTATAAAAATGAGCCTATTATGCATCAACCTCCCTTTTATTTAGGTGAATGGCAAATAACCCCTGCCAGTAACACCATTCAACGCGCTGAGGAACAAAAACAGCTAGAACCTAAAGCCATGGATGTACTGGTATACTTGTGTCAAAATCAAGCAGAGATTGTGAGTAGCGACGCGTTATTAACTCACTGCTGGGCAAACACAGAAACCGGCGATAACCCTCTGCATAAAACTATCACTCAACTTCGAAAAGCTCTGGGTGATAAAGCAAGCGCCCCGCAATACATAGAAACCATACGTAAACGTGGTTATAGGGTTATTGCATCGGTTGAGTTTCCATTAGCTGATGATCTCCCCAACCAAGTTAACACATGGCAAGGCGGCTCCCCTTTTTTAGGTTTGAGTGCATATAACCCAACCGATACCCACTTATTTTTTGGTCGTAATAAGGCCATCAGCACGTTATTAGAGAGCGTATCAAACCAAGTAACATTGCAGCGCGCATTTTGTTTAATCCTTGGCCCTAGTGGCACAGGTAAATCATCATTAGTTAATGCGGGTATACTGCCAAAGCTACTCGACGAGCGAGGCTATAACGGCATTAGAGTAATGTCGTACACCCAACTCGACTTTGCAGATGTAGCTCAAAATAGGCTGTATTTAGATCTCGCCTCAGCCATGCTAGATTGGGATATTAACGACATTCCAGTATTTACAGGGCTAAGCGCACAAACGCTGGCACAGCAACTAGAACATGACATAGACAATGTTATTAGTTGCTTAAAAAATACAATTGCAAATACCCAAACAGCAGCAAAAACGCCGCAATTGTTTTTGTTTATAGACCGCTTAGAAGTGCTACTTTCCTCACCGCTATTTAGTAACGACACCCGAAGTCATTTTTTATCTGTTATTGAGCGTTTAGCGACCTCTAAAGCGGTGATTGTATTTAGTGCCTGTCGTAACGATTTTTACCCTTTAGTGGTTGAGCAACCAAGTCTTATGATGGGCAAGGCTCATGGCGCGCATTACGATTTAACCCCGCCAAATCGCCATGAACTACAACAAATTATTCGCTTGCCAGCGTTAACCGCTAATTTAACGTTTTCACAAGACCCACACACCAAAACCCCGCTGGATGAAATACTTTGCGCCGATACCGCCAATAATCCAGATGCACTGCCCATGTTGCAATACACACTGCAAGAGCTGTATTTACAGCGCAGTAATAATAATGAGTTATTGCACAGTGTGTATGAAAAACTCGGCGGTATTGAGGGTGCCATTGGTAAAAAAGCCGAAGAGGTATTTATAGGGCTTTCTAAAGCGCAACAACAGCAACTAAAAAGCGTGTTATCGCAATTAGTAACGCTAAACCCAGATGGTAAAACCATTACTAGCCGCGCAGCCCGCTTGCAAGCGTTAACCAACACCAGCCAAAAAGAGCTGGTTCAAGCCATGGTCGATAGCCGCTTATTTGTATCGCATTTACAAAACCAAGAAGCCTACTTTAGCCTTGCCCACGAGGCATTATTACGCCAATGGCCACGTGCCAAACAGTGGATTAATGACCATAAAGATGCCCTTGCTATAAAAAGCCGCTTACACCACCACACGCAGCAATGGCTTAATGAGCACAAAAGTAACGCCTACCTGTTAGCACCGGGTAAACCATTGCAAGAGGCCGTTACCTTATTAAACGACAACATATTTAAACTAGACGATTACGAACGCGCGCTTATAACCAGCTCTCTTAAACACAGTAAAACAAAAACAACCATAAAACGCGGCACCGTCGCTCTGCTTTGTTTACTTACCTGTGTTGCCCTATTTATGAGTGTTACCAGCTTTCAAGCGCAGCAACTTGCACAGCAAAAGCGCCAAGAGGCCGAAAGCTTACTAGGGTTTATGGTTGGTGATTTTGCCGATAAATTACGCAGCGTTAAGCGTATGGACCTACTTGATGGCATTAGTAATAAAGCACTTGAGTATTTTACCAATCAAGTCGAGGAGCCAAGCTCGCTATTTAACTTTAGCAGTCAACAAGGAGAATTTAAAAGTCGCTTTCAGTACGCACAAACCCTTGAGGCCATGGGTGAAGTCGCCTATTCACGGGGTAAAACCATTGAGGCCTTCACTGCCTTTGAAAACGCCCGCATTCGCCTTGAAGCATTATTAAAAATTCAGCCAAACAACTTAGAGCTTCTCACACTCGCCGGTGCTAATGCCTTTTGGCTCGGTCAGCTTCATTATGATAAAAGTAATTACGCTGCTACTGAGCCATTATTTAAAAAATATCATGCCTACAGCGAGAAAATGTATTCATTAGCACCGAATGATTTTAACTCGATTATGGAGCTATCGTATTCGCATAATTCGCTGGGCTCTTTGTATTTAAAGCAATTTAACTACACTGCCGCGAAACAACGCTTTACAGAGTCGCTCGCCCTTAAAAATAAAGCCCTTGAGCTAAAACCCAATAACAAAAACTTATTGCGCGATAAAGCCGATACCATCAGTTGGCTGGCAAAAACAGAAGAGAGATTAGGTAACTTTAATGCAGCAGTCGATATGCTAGAAAGTGCCGTTGCCGTAGTAGAAAAAATGATTGTTTACTCACCCAATGACGCAAGCCTGTTTTACATGTCTGCAAACATACATATGCAGCAAAGTTACATTCTAAGTTATTTACCTAACAAGCAACCAGCTTATAAAAAAGCGGAGAAAGCTACTCTTACAATTAATAATGCACGATTACAAGACATTAAGAATGAAGAATTTCAACGTGCTTATTATCGATTCCTATCTCACCAGCTAGTTCTTTCAGACGACAAGCGTATTGATAAGTATGTTTTTGAAATAATTAAGTTCCAGAAAAATCAAAAACTTAAAGATAACCTATCTGTTAATACACAATTAACTCTTATACAATACTTTATTGATAGAAAGTTACCGCTAAAAGCACATGAATTATTAACTACACTTGAGAATGATATAAACTACCAACAATATATTGCTGATCAAATTAAAATTGGCGATAGCATAGTACTTATAAGAGTAAACTTACTTAAAGCACTATTAGCAACAACCAAAGAAAAGCGAGACCGCTTTTGCTTAAATATGCTTCAAGCCATTGCTAAAACAGCAGAAACAAATCAAAGCCTTCTCATAACTTACCCAAAGATGCAGGCATACACTTGCTTAAATCGAGCAAACGAGATACCCCATATAAAAGCACGCCTAGTTAAGCTGGGCATTAACAACTTTCAACTATAACTATGAATACAAAGGAAATAATATGAATAACACTCAAGCGCAAATTCACTTTACAGTTAACATTGTACTAGGCAGTGATAACGAAGCTAACTTTACATACTCTATAGATGGCAAAAATGTGACTGGCGGCGGAGTTGTAAGAACCGAAACCGCAGGTATTTATAGTTTAGATGAAGCCACAATTCAAAATGAATTTTTATTTACTGGCGCCACTATCACCGATGTTAATAAAGAAACACCTTGCGCCCAAGATTTCAGCTATGAAGTAAGTGATAACGGCCACACAATTACCATTATCGACACCGATAAAAACCCAGGTACTGCCTGTTTGGTATTTAATGTTGAGTGCAATGGTAATCCTTATACAAGTACCGACCCTCAAGTTATAAATAAAGAAGAACATTAATTAACAACAATTAATTTCTAAATTGCACAGGACTGATTTACTCCTGTGCAATTTTTATAAGCCAAACACCTTAACGCTAACACATACCAAGCAGCATTATTAATAACCATCCTTTATTACTAATCTATTATAAAAACCACAACTTTCAATTGCTGAATAACTAATTTTCACCTGCACAGGTTACTTAAAACCTGTGCAAGCATAATTTTTATTATTAAATATCAAATAGTTAAAATAAGAAGATTACCGAAAGGTTTAATTGCACTTTTTTAAGTAAATTTGTAGACATCAAAAACGTCTGTACCACGCTAAGGCTAAAACGTGTCGAAACAAATTAACAATAAAAAGACTGCAGCAACTGATAACGATAAAGCATTGCTCTTCGATAGCGCTTTATCATCCTCTTTTTCTCATACTCAATTTGATGCATTAATTGAATTATTTAATGGCACCGCCGAAGGTATTTTTGTACTTAATGAACAGGGTGGTTTTGAATTTGCCAACCCAAAAGCTGCTCAATTACTTGGTTACTCTCAACAGTCGCTGATAGGCGAAAATTTACTGTCGTTTTTACACGGTGCAGACCTTGATAAATATAAACAGACCTTATTAAATTGGATTGGTATTAAGGACACCCCTCTTAGCATTGGCCCAAATGAAGTTACTATAAACAAAGCCAATGGCGATATGATTGAAGCTGACTTATCAATATCAAGCATGCCAAAAAGTCTCGCATCGGTCCAAAAGTTGTACGTGTGCATACTTCACGATCTTAGTACTCATAAAGCCATGTATAACCGTTTAAAAATACAGGCCTCAACCGATCATTTAACTGGGCTTGCTAACCGTTTAGCTTTAGATGAGTCGTTAAAAAAGTACTGGCAAGAGAGTATTCAAAGCCAACAACCTTTAACCAGTATATTAATTGATGTTGACCACTTTAAAAAATTCAACGATACCTATGGGCATATTAAAGGCGATAAATGCTTACAGAAAATAGCAAAAATGCTATTGCAGTGCATTCCATCTAGAGAGTGTTTAGCTGCTAGGTATGGCGGTGAAGAGTTTGCCATTATTTTACCCCGTTGCGATATAAAAACCGCCACCGTTGTGGCCAACCATATACAACAACAAATTGCACAAATGAGCTTTACCGACTTAGGTTTGCCGCCAGAGGTTAAAATTACGGTAAGCCAAGGAATTGCCTGTGAAAATAATAACCAGTACCGCACCTACGAGGCGCTATTGTATGCCGCAGACACGGCTTTATACCGAGCAAAAACAGAAGGTAGAAATAAAATAAGTACGATTGTTTAAAGTTTAAATTAAAGGCCTTTTCATGACGCTATATCTATATTAAACGCCACTTCATGGAGGTGGCGTTTAGTTAAATAACAGCCGATTAAACTAGGGTCTGTTGACCTTTACGGATTAAGATTCGTTCAAACTAGGGGCTATTTAATCGCGGCGCGAGGTTTGTAACCTAGTGGGCTAAGTAAAAACCGAGCAACAAAGAGTAAATCGCCCCTAGGCAGAACCCTTCGGGCAGCCCCTGTTTGGCATTGATGCTGCGTAATCGCCTATTTATGGGGAATTACCACACCACATAGGCTCTGCCTTGCCTAAATACCAAACAGACTGCTGCAAATTTTATCTTGAAAGCT
>NZ_PNDK01000106.1:0-224 GCF_005887265.1 Pseudoalteromonas sp. S1608 | reverse complement strand
GGTTATGTTGGCTGTTATTCGAGATCTTTGGCATCAAAAAGGCGACCTATACGTAGCGATCTTTGAAGGTGCCATCAGTCTTTTAAGACCTATTTTATTGACGTCACTGGTCTCAAGTTTATGTTTTATTCCAATGGCGTTAACCACTGGATTTGGTGAAGCAGTACACCGACCACTAGCAACAGTTGATATCGGCGGTATTGTATCTTCTACCAATTTAACTT
>NZ_PNDK01000105.1:0-211 GCF_005887265.1 Pseudoalteromonas sp. S1608 | reverse complement strand
TGTAGTCAATGCTGTATTCACCATAGGTGTACGATAGGTCTAAGCTTGAGTCGTTATCAACTTCAGTTTTATATCCAAAGTTATATGAAATATCGGCATTCGGTGTATTTATTTTAGGTAAGAAACCAGTTGGGATGGTTGCATCGCCATCTTGAAGTACCGGGGTACCACCTGCATTGGCATTATGACGGAAAAAAGCCGCTGATTCGTT
>NZ_PNDK01000104.1:0-219 GCF_005887265.1 Pseudoalteromonas sp. S1608 | reverse complement strand
GAGCAAGGCTTTACCATAAAATTTAACGTTAATTTAGCGACGTTACATGCCAAGGTTGAGGGCATTTCGTGTCTTATTTTTTAAGAGTCTGTGTCTATTTTATAACGCCATAGCATGACAAAAATCTTATATATTAATATAGAACAAAGAAAGCGGAAATTACTTATTGCCGTTATTGATATAGCGCCATGAACCACATTAAAAGCGGGTAATGGTTTA
>NZ_PNDK01000103.1:0-273 GCF_005887265.1 Pseudoalteromonas sp. S1608 | reverse complement strand
ATTCGTCTTGAGCAAGGACTTAATATCGGCGAAAGCCGCACCGAAGTTGAAACACTAAGCTACTTATAATCAGTAGCAAGAAAAAATAAAGTTTTCAAATCGTATATTGGCCAATGCTACCACCCAACTCACGTACCGCACGTAATTTTACGTAAGGTACTTTCAAACCCGTGTTAGGTACAGAGCGTACACACCGTATCAGAGAGAGATTGCTCAAGGTGGTTTAGAGTCACTATTAAATTTGCCGACTATGAACCTAGATATTACCGGCCT
>NZ_PNDK01000102.1:0-363 GCF_005887265.1 Pseudoalteromonas sp. S1608 | reverse complement strand
GATGCCAGCTGACGAGCGCGGATATTTCATGGATAAGGCTTTTACTACCACCTATTTTCTGGAACAAGGGTGTGCTATTGGTTTATTAACTGATCATCATGCGACAAGAGAAAGTACCTATACTCAAGCGCTGACTCTCGACATGGCGCCGTTTCTTTATCCCACTTTATATAATCAATAACGCATCTTTTATTGAAGTATAACTACGGAGTATTATATGCCGCCGAAACCTTATTTAGCTTTAATGCCTTTGCGGGCTTACAATAAATGTTTGCAACTTATGCCTTGGAATATACCAAAGCAGAAGATGAACATTACCAAAAAACCAATAATCCATTATGTATTGCGTAGCAAAATCACGAA
>NZ_PNDK01000101.1:0-254 GCF_005887265.1 Pseudoalteromonas sp. S1608 | reverse complement strand
GAACAAAAAATGTTGATCGAAAACGATGTGCCTAAAATTGATGTTGATTATTTTCAAGATTTAGCGCTTTGAGTTGCATTAAACCCCACGCAACTAGACTACTCTGTATCGGCTCATTTAACTCGTCCATTTGATGCATTAGACGAAGTTGAACGTGCAATCTTACGATTAAGCATCTACTCGCTTAAATTTCGTCAAGACGTTCCTTACAAAGTGTCTATCAAAGCAAGTAATGAATTAGCTAAAATGTTTGG
>NZ_PNDK01000100.1:0-273 GCF_005887265.1 Pseudoalteromonas sp. S1608 | reverse complement strand
AAAAATAGATTAAGATGGGATGATGTGATGCGCGATAACAGTAATAATTAATAAAGATAAAAACCCGATCAAAGTATACCTATGACAGATATATACCTCTACGCGCTCTATACATAAAGCAACAATCAATATGCCTAAATAAAAGACACTGGCAAGCCATGGAGCTAAATCAAGATTGATGTTAAAAGCATAGAGCGATAACGGGATCAAGCTCATGAAAAAGCCTGATTCAATAGCAAAAAACGATTAGCCAATAACCGGCGCTAGCCGGTT
>NZ_PNDK01000099.1:0-339 GCF_005887265.1 Pseudoalteromonas sp. S1608 | reverse complement strand
CCCCCCCCCCCCCCCCCCCCCCCCCCCCCCCCCCCCCCCCCCCCCCCCCCCCCCCCCCCCCCCCCCCCCCCCCCCCCCCCCCCCCCCCCCCCCCCCCCCCCCCCCCCCCCCCCCCCCCCACCCCCCCCCCCCCCCCCCCCCCCCCCCCCCCAGCCTCACCCCCCCCCACTCCCCCCCCCCCCCCCCCCCGCCCCCCCCCACCCCCGCCCCCACCCACCCCCCGCCCCCCCCCCCCCCCCCCCCCCACCCCCCCCCCCCCCCCCCCCCCCCCCCCCCCCCCCCCCCGCCCCTCCCCCCCCGCCCCCGCCCCCCCCCCCCGCCCGCCCCCCCCCCCCCCCC
>NZ_PNDK01000098.1:0-362 GCF_005887265.1 Pseudoalteromonas sp. S1608 | reverse complement strand
TGGCCTTTTACATAAGACATACATCAAGCAGCGCCACACAAATAAAATGCCCCTGCGCTAATAGGCAGTGATGCCTCAAGCAAAGATAACTCCATACGACCTGTGTAATCACCTCCCCCAGCACCTTGCTTAAACCAGGTTAAGGTTTTTATTAGTGGATGCATAGCCGATTGCTGCGAAAGGTAGTCTTTAAATCAAAACTCGAAGCTATTTTCACCCGCGTGTTAGTAACTTATCGCTTGATTAGTATTGTCGGTCAATAGCGTTTGCAGCATAACCATCATTTGGGTTTGGCCAACACCTGCAGAAATAAGCACAACCGGGGGTGGTGCGTCTAGCAAAAAGCAGTCCGCTGCTGGGGG
>NZ_PNDK01000097.1:0-301 GCF_005887265.1 Pseudoalteromonas sp. S1608 | reverse complement strand
TGGGGTTAGCTCACCGCTAAAGTCTTTAAGCTGCAGTTCATCTAATGAAATTGGCTTAATTTTACTTGCTTGACCCGCCGTACCAAAAGCTTCGTAACGAGCGATACAAATATCAGTCATTGCTTGGGGTGCAGCAGCTAAAAAGGTACGGGGGTCGAAGTTAGCCGGGTTCATCGCTAAATGCCGCCGCCTCGCACCGGTAGACGCGAACCGTAAGGCAGTATCAATGTTTACCTTCCGCACACCATATTTACAACCTTCAACGATTTGCTCAACTGGCACGCCGTAACTTTCTGGAATT
>NZ_PNDK01000010.1:0-10855 GCF_005887265.1 Pseudoalteromonas sp. S1608 | reverse complement strand
GATAGTAGTACAGTACGAGGATGAATATATGAGATCGCCGGAGGCGATCGAGTCGGGCTTTTTTACGTCTGCAGGATAGTGCAAGTATTAGCCGTCAGCTATCAGCTGCACAGCGTTAACCTGACCATCGTAGCGAGGGTTGAGTATTACGAAACCCATGGGCAAAATAGCGCACCGACTCTAAATACAAGCAAGCCCGATTCAAGAGTCGGACTTTTACGGGTGTAAAGGAAGCATTCTTAAAACAGACCATAGGCTTCAGTTTCTTGCTCTTGAGCGCTGCTAGATGGTTCAAGCTCTTTGGGCTTAAATATTGCGCTAGGATCAATAAGTACACTATGTTTATCAGCGAGTTTGATCAGTCCATACATCATGCTTCTTGTTTGGGGGTCAATATCAAAACCAACTTCGGTAAGCTTATCTAGTGGTTTAATATCTTCTTGTTTATATTCAATATTATCTTCAACCTTATCAACTAATAGGCCTACATGAGGGGTCATGCCATCTTTAGTGGTAAACACAATAATAGGTTTATAATCTAAAGTGATTTGTTCTATTGCAGAGTCGAATAAACGCTCTAGGTGAATAAGATCATGTCGCCTTATAATCTCAAGTTGAGTACTAACTTGTTTGCTGTTGCCTTTTTTATATGCATCTATTGCACTGGTCAATTTGTGTAGAAGCGATTTAAACGGGTTATCAAAGCGTGACATAGTATTTTTTAATTCATCGTTATCAGTTTTAAACTCCGTATAAAACTGTTCAAAATCAGTAAGCTCATACTGATTCGCCTTTAACGAGCTTTGCGAAACGAGTAGTTCTTGCTCTAATTTATTAAACCAAGCAATTAGTTGTTTTTGCCAAGATTTAAGTTGCTTTAAAGCATCTAAATTACTGCGCTCAGTAGAAACTCCATTTAAAATGATTCCAAGATCAAATACAGGGGTTGGGATCCCCATATAATCTTTAACGCCCAAAAAGCTTTTATTATCGTTAGGTAACACCGTGAGGTTATTATTAAATTGTTCCGTTAATAAGATATCAAGAATCTTAAGTGAAATGGTTTTATAACCCACTTTAAAGTTAATTAAGTCCATAGTTTCCTCACATACTTAGTTTGTATATTAAGGATAGAACAATATTTGGAAGGTACTTATTTATTCACATAATAAGAGCGATATACATTACGTTTATTTTCATTTTTTGTATCAATAAAAAACTTTTTGATTATTTTATCATTTGTTAACAGTGAATTAAGCTCTTTCATTAGGCACGAGTGTTTAAGCGGTAATTTGCAGTTTGCTGCAGCCCTACTAAATGCCATCGCATTAATATAACCTTCAAAATGAAGACGGTTGGGTTTTGTAATCTTGTTTGCTTGCATATCGGCCAAAAATTCATTACAAAAATCATCATTACATGTGAGTGGATTAGGAACAATTTCTGTAACCATAATATGTGAGGGTGTGGTTACTTCATCAAATAAGTCAAAGCTAGGTACAAAAGAAACACTGGTATAGTCTGGGGTAAAATTCTTCGCATGTGCACTGTTTATAAATTCACCAAGTGGTGCGTAGGTGCCAACTAAACAGATAGCTGTAACCCCACTGGCTTGTAAGGCATTAAGCGCTGATGCTACATCATGACTATTACGTTGATAACGCGCGACTTTTATAGGCGACAGATCATATTTTGTTAGTTCTTTCCTTAGCCCCGATTCTACGTACAAGCCAAACTCATCTGCTTGAATAAATAGCCCTATCTTTGTATGTTTGCGCTCCTCTACTAAGTATTTAATTTGCTCTGCGGCTTCGTCATTGTAGCTTGCTCTTAAATTAAATATGTTAGCGCGTGATTTATCATGTAGGAAGCTTGCCCCGCTAAAAGGCATTAAGAACGGAATTTTTGATTGCTCTAGTAAAGGTATAATAGCATGGCTGGTTGGGGTGCCCATGGCACCAAACAATGCATCGACTTTGTCGGAATAAATAAAAGTACGGGTATTATTAACGGTTTGTTTTGGTTCGTAATTATCGTTAGCAACTAGAAGTTGTACCTGAGCGCCGTTTATTCCGCCAGCATTATTAACCTTGTTAAAGTAAATGCTACTGCCTTTATACAATTGTTGACCAATATTTTGAGCCGGTCCGCTTAGTGCTGTAGACATGCCAAGTTTAATAACTTTGCTATTATCTTGCTCTGCAAAGGCTGAAGGCTGTCCTAGGGCTATTGCAATGAGGGCAATACTAAGGTGTATTATTATGCGAAGTGCGTTCATACCAGTTATTTACAGCCTTTTTTAATAATATATTAAACGGCTTTATGCCATTCACACCTAACTCGGTTTGGATATTTTTAGGTTTCCAATTTTGTAATACTAGCCTAATAAAAACAGATTGGAAATTATCCTCATCATTTGGCAAGCTAAGAGGAGATGCCCAAAAGCTTCGCCATAGTAAAGGTGTAATATTAAATAGCTGATAGTCACTTGTTAACATAGACTTTAATCTTGATTGATCAGCTATGCTATTGGTATGAGTATTAAAGCGTGAAACAATTTTTGCTACCAGTTTATAATCTAGCTGACTAAAATGGCTGAGCAACTGCAAAGGAAAATCAGCTTCGAACTGGGCTGTTAATTGTTCTAGTAGTTGGTCATTTTTAGTTAAGCTCTTAATAACTAATGCGCTATGTTCACCCGTTGCCTTATCTTTTTGAAAACCCAGCTTAACCAAATTAAAGTCATTATTTTGCCAAAAACTAAGTAATTGCGCATTAGCACCAAAGCTAGCACCAAACCAATCACACTCGTTCTGTAATTGCTGTTCACAGTAATGAAGTAATTGTGTTCCTAGGTGCTTATTGTGCTGCTCTGGGTCAATGGCAATTCGCACCACGCGAGCGCAGTATTGTTTTAATACCTCAGGGTTAAAGCTTAATTGTGCAAGGCTTTGCGCCATTAAGTGCCCTTGAGGGCGGCGCTTACCTTGCACTACTTCATCACTCAACGATGTAGTAAAGCCACCTTCTATCGCTACTAAACACACACCAAGAATATTATCACCTTGTTGACAAACAAATAGGCGTTGCCCAGCGGCATCTAGTAAGTGACGTAAGTCATTCACACTGGTTTGATAATGTGCCAGTGTTAGTAAGCCAACAACTTGATGAAGCAGTGGCTCGTCGTTAGTAAGTTGATTTGCTTGCAGATGCTTAAATTGTAGGGGAGCAGTATTCAAACTAGCGCTGTGATGTTCTGCATCCAAAGCTAAGAGTGTACGAAGGTGCAGCTCTAAAGGATCGTGCTTTGCAAAACGGATTGGCTGCTCAAGACTGATGCTACGCATGTTTTTAAAATGCGTTTTGAGGTAACGAGTAAACTTTAAAATATAACCGCGACCATTACCTTCATAGCCAATCATAGTGCTTGAAAAGACCACGCGAGGATAAAGGTGAAGAATTTTTATGAGAATTGGAACAGGGATTGCTGCTGCTTCATCAATTAATAGCAAATCGCACTGCGGTTGTTCGTTCAGTAGTTGATCAGGCGCCACATAGTGCATGTTTGCAATGTGTTTATCGCCAGCTCGATAATCTATATCAAGCTCACTCGCTAAGTGCTTAAAACTACTGTGCAAAGCACGAAATTGCATAGAGCAAATAAGTATGTTTTTATCGCTGAGTTTACTTGCTGCAATACCTAATGCGGCTGATTTTCCTCTTCCCCGATCTGCATTAATTAATAATGGTCGATTTGCTCGTCCGTTTGCCGTTTTTATTATTAATTCAATACACTGTTGTTGCTCGGTAAAGTCAATTTCACCAGTTGATAGATTCGTATCGGTAATACACTGCCAACCATTTTGCTGGCTAAAATGCAGTAAAGTAGTTTTGCTTAGTAAGTGAGCTAAGCGTTGGTTAAAAAAGCTGTAAGGGTGCATTTGCCCAAAAGATTGAAATAAGGGAAGGGCGTCATCACACCAGTTTTCAAGTTCTTTAAGTTCGGGTAGCAATATAATTAAAAAGCCACCTGCTTGCACAACGCCACTGAGCGCGGCTAGTTTATCTGGCACCAGCCCACTGTAGCCATCGTACACAGCATGGGCGCACTCTTGTCCTAAAATTTGGTGGGTATGCTCTGGCCAATGTGCATTAATTAAATGAGTGCTTTTTGACAGTACAAAAGAAGGGTGCTGCAAATGAGCAAGCAACTGAGTACATTGCTCATAACACCAGTTTTTATCGCCTGTAAGCAGCAACAACTGGCGATGTTTCGCATTCGCTAGTTGTTGCTGTATACGCTCTACAACGTGGTTAAACGGCTTGTAATCTTGCATAAGCTGTTACTAACCACTTACTGCCTAAGTCGTCAAAGTTAACTTGTACGCGAGATTGTGCGCCACTGCCTTCGTAGTTGAGTACGGTGCCAATGCCAAACTTTGCATGCAGCACGCGTTGACCTAAGTTAAATCCGCTTTCTTCAAATGCAGCATGGCTAACCGATGCGCTAAAGCGACCGGCTGCAGGCGGGCGAGATACTTGTGTTTTAATGCGAATTTCTTCTACGCAGTCTTCGGGTATTTCACGTAAAAAGCGCGATGGGCTGTGATATTTCTCTTGGCCATATAAACGGCGGCTTTCGGCATGGCTTATATAGAGCTTATCCATAGCGCGGGTCATACCCACGTAACAAAGACGGCGCTCTTCTTCTAAACGGCCGGTTTCTTCATTACTTTGCTGAGATGGAAACATACCTTCTTCAACACCGACCATAAACACTAAAGGAAACTCCAAACCTTTAGCTGAGTGAAGCGTCATCATTTGTACGGCGTCTTCATGCTCATCGGCTTGGCCTTCGCCAGACTCAAGTGAGGTATAAGCTAAAAAGCCTTGTAGTGGCGAGCTAAACTCTTCCTCTTCAGGGAGTTCATACTGATCGCAGGCACTAATTAATTCTTCTAAGTTTTCTACTCGAGCGCGGCCTTTTTCGCCTTTTTCAGCCTGATACATAGCCATTAACCCTGAGGTTTGAATCGCGTATTTAGCTTGCTCATGCAACGTTAAGTCACTAATTTTATCTTCAATATGCTCAATAAGTTCGACAAACTTTGCAACAGCTCCTGATGCTCGACCCGATAAATGCTGTTGTTCTACAATGGCTTTAGCAGCATACCAAAGCGGCAAAGATTCAGCGCGAGCGCAGTCACGTATATGGCTTAATGTTTTGTCGCCAATCCCACGGGCTGGGGTATTAATTACACGCTCAAATGCGGCATCATCTTGGCGGTTACCCACTAAGCGTAAGTATGAGAGGGCATCTTTAATTTCTTGACGTTCGAAGAATCGCATACCACCATAAATTCGGTATTTTAAACCTTCTTGTAGCATCGCTTCTTCAAGTACCCGCGATTGCGCATTACTACGATACAAAATAGCCGCATCCTGTAGCGCATTTCCGGCATTTAGCCAGCTGCGTAATTTGCTACTCACAAAGCGCGCTTCATCTAGCTCGTTAAAGGCAGCATAAATAGAAATTGGTTCGCCGTCGTTACCGTCAGTCCACAAGCTTTTACCCATACGCTCGGAGTTATTTTGTATAAGTGCATTAGACGCTTTAAGAATAGTGGCAGTCGAGCGATAGTTTTGCTCAAGGCGAATCGTCTCTGCATCAAAGTCTGTTAAAAAGCGTTTGATATTTTCAATTTTAGCGCCACGCCAACCGTAAATACTTTGGTCATCATCACCTACAATCATAATACTACTAGTGTCGCCCGCAAGTAATTTTAGCCATGCATACTGAATAGTATTGGTATCTTGAAACTCGTCTACTAGCATGTGTGCGAAGCGCTGCTGATAATGACGAAGCAGGGTTGGGTTGTTTTTAAGAACCTCATAACTACGTAGTAATATTTCAGCAAAATCAACTAGGCCCGCTCTATCACAAGCTTCTTGATAGGCTGCGTAAACGCGCAGCATCATTTGCTCGTTAATATCGTATGCCTGAATATCTTTAGGGCGCAGAGCTTCGTCTTTTTTAGCGCTTATGTACCAACCAAACTGTTTGGCCGGCCATTTTTTATCATCAATATTCATAGATTTTAACAAACGCTTGATCATACGAAGCTGATCGTCAGAGTCTAAAATTTGAAAGGCTTCAGGTAAATTTGCTTCACGGTGATGTGCCCGTAAAATTCGGTGCGATAAACCATGGAAAGTACCAATCCACATGCCGCCAACAGGGGCTTTTAGAGTTTCTTCAACCCTTGAACGCATCTCTTTAGCGGCTTTATTGGTAAAGGTTACCGCAAAAATACTGTAGGCAGAGGCTTGCTCTACTTGCATTAACCAGGCAATACGATGAACCAATACTCGAGTTTTACCTGAACCTGCTCCTGCTAATACCAGCATGTTTTGTAATGGCGCTGCAACGGCATCGCGTTGTTTATCATTTAAGCCATCGAGTAATTCTGAAACGTCCATCGTTACGCCTTTTTAATCAATAATGAGAGCAGTATAACAGGTGTTTTTGTTAGGCTAAATAAAATACTGTTTTTATAAACAGCTATTTATAAAATAGGTATTTAAGTTGTTGAATAGTGAACAGTATAAACTGAGCAAGTAACTAAAATAGCTATTTAAAATTGCTAATTTGACTTATTTTTGGCAAAAAATACTAAAGCGATGAATTCGTAATAATTTAACTGTATGATTTGTAAGCCTTAATAAATTGGCATAAAGTGTGTAAGTATAAATAATAAGTACAAATACAAAATTAATTAAACTACAGAGGTTAGTATGTCTCAACAAGGTTCTGGCGGAAATGTAATAGCCGCTCTATGTAATATTTTTTTCCCGGGTTTAGGGCAGTTGGTGCAGGGTCGTATTTTATCGGCGCTGGTGTTTGCCATTTTGGTTTTTGGCGGTTACGCGTTATGGTTCTTAGTTGTTCCAGCTATTGTTGGAGCCGTATTCCATTTATGGGCAATTATTGATGCTGCCCGCTATCGCTCAGGTGGTTAGCTGTATTGAGCATACTTTAATAGCGCCTTGCGGCGCTATTTTTGTATCTGGCTTGCGTTATTCATAACTGACTAGGTTATAATCTGTTGTAATTAGCAGTACTGGAATAAAGTTATGGAATACCAATTTATTCGCGACCCTATTAGTGGGTTAAGAATTAAAATAAGCAGCGAGCATGCGATTATAGGCCGTTGGTTAAATGAAGAGATAGGCAAAGACAAAGTGGCTATGGTGCTGGCGCTTATTAGCTCGGTGAGTTCAAGCTTTGAACCGTTAACACTTAAAGGCCAAGAAATTGACCTGATCCTTTCTAAAGATGAAGCGTTATTTGAAGCGCATGCGCTGCATCAAGATAACGAAGATATATTAGCCTACCAAGATGACGAATTAATGCTTGAAGAGAATGATTTAAGCAGCGGTTGTGGTTTTGAAGACTTTGTTGACCTGATCAACTCATGGCATGAGTTTTCGGCTGGTCGTTAAGTTATATTATCTGTATTATTACCCTAATTATAAATCCAACAGTGGAACCAATATGTCTGCGAATTTAAACAAGCTAGTTGTTATGCTAGAAATGCAAAATGCCATGAATACTAAAGTACATGAGCAATGGTTTAGCCAAGGCTTCGAATGGTACAGAGCTATTTGGGTTGAATGTGCAGAAATGTTAGACCATTACGGTTGGAAATGGTGGAAAAAACAAACACCAGATACTGAACAGGTGATTTTAGAGCTGGTTGATATTTTTCATTTTGGCTTATCGTTGCGTATTGACGGTGAGACTAGCTACGAGCAAATAGCAACAAAACTACAAGCCGAAATGAGTGCACCACAACAAGGTGATGACTTTAAACAAACGCTTGAATTACTAGCGGCCAGTGCTGTTGCCAATAAAACCTTTGATGCAGCCGCCTTTTCTGGTTGTATGGCGCAAATAGGCATGGATATTGATGATTTATACCGTGGTTATGTAGGTAAAAATACGCTTAACTTTTTCCGCCAAGATCATGGTTACAAAGATGGCAGCTACATTAAAGTATGGCATGGTCAAGAAGATAACGAACACTTAGTAGAAGTAGTTAAAAGCCTTGATACTGAACATGCAGATTTTGCAAAACAGGTATATCAAGGCTTAGTAGCGCGTTACCCAAAAAGCTAATTATATAATAGCGCGGTAGTCGGTTACGCTTAAGTAATCGCTTATATCGTTATGTGGTTGCTGGCTATTAGGGTTAGCAACCGCAAGTAAATGCTCAATGCCGTATTCTCGTGCGGCATGTAATACCGGTAAACTGTCATCTACAAATAAAGTGCGGCGTTTATCAAACCCTAAGTCCTCTTGCACTTTATGCCACAAGCTTTGTTGCTCTTTACTTACTCCATATTCATGAGTCGATACCACCCCGTCTAAATAGTTATCAATAGCGGTATGTTCAAATTTAAGCATGACGCATTCAGGATGGGCATTAGTCAGCAAAATGAGCTCTTTACCTGCTCGTCTAAGTTCAGTTAAAAAATGCGGAACGTCTTCACGAATTTTGATTAAGTGGGCAGACTGGCGCTTTAGTTCGAGAATAGGTAAGTTTAGCTGTGCTTCCCAATAGTCAGAGCAGTACCACTGAATTTTGCCACTCACAGCCTGATAGCGTTTTAAGATATCTGCGCGGGCTTCCTCAAAACTGATATTTTGAGCCAGAGCATGTTGTTGGGGTACAACATTGAGCCAAAATTCAGTGTCGTAATGTAAATCAAGTAAAGTTCCATCCATGTCGAGTAATACAGTATCGATTTTTGACCAGTTGAGCATGATGTATCCTTATGAAAACTACTTTTTGAAATGAATAAGTTGCGATGAAGTAGATTAATGAACTTTGTTAATTGAGTTATTAAGGTATAAATCCGACAATGTTATATTAAGAGCGTATTCGTAGCCTAAAATAAAGAATTAACCTTAGCTAAACCCGAGAATTATTTGCTCAATTAAATTGCTTTTAATTCAAACTGAAACTCGCATCTTATACTCATTTGGGTATATGATTAGTATAACTGCAATGATAGCAAATTGATGCCCATGACACAGAAAAAGCACCCAACACCACCACAAATTCTCAGTAATAATGTTGTCGCTAAAAGTCGCTTATTTACTGTGGAGTCTTTAGAGCTTAAGTTTTCAAATAACGAAGAGCGTCAGTATGAGCGAATTCGCGGCGGTGGTCGTGGAGCCGTTATGATTGTACCTATGACCACTGAAAATGAGTTATTACTGGTTCGTGAGTATTGTGCAGGCACCAATGACTATCAGTTAGGGTTTCCCAAAGGGCTCATTGACCCAGGTGAAACGCCTGAACAGGCTGCAAACAGAGAGCTCAAAGAAGAAATTGGCTTTGGCGCTGAATACTTTAAACCGCTTAAAACGGTCACTATGGCACCGAGCTATTTTAACGCAACCATGCATATTTTGTTTGCTAAAAATTTATATCCTGAAACCTTACTAGGCGATGAGCCTGAGCCCTTAGTGGTTGTGAAATGGCCACTTTCACAGTGGCAGTCGTTATTAGAACAACCTGACTTTACTGAAGCACGTAGTGTTGCGGCTCTGCTATTATTAGATAAGTATTTAGCCTCAGGAGACATTAATGAATAAACTTCTAGAGCCATGTATTGAGCTTGCGCAAAGTGCAGGGGATGCCATTATGTCTTTGTATAAAAAAGACGATATTGGTCAGCAAGAAAAATCAGATAATACGCCAGTAACAAAAGCAGATTTAGCTGCAAATGATGTGCTCGTGGCGGGTTTAAATGCGCTTGCTCCTGACATTCCAATTATGTCAGAAGAAACCCCCATTCCAGCGTTGCAAGATAGACAGCATTGGCAACGTTATTGGTTGCTTGACCCAATGGATGGCACCGGTGAATTTATACTCGAAAGTGGTGACTTTGCCGTTAATATTGCATTGATAGAAAATAACCACCCAGTGTTGGGGGTTATTCATTGGCCAGCAAAGGGCGTGACCTATTATGCAACGGCTAAAAATGGGGCATTTAAGCGTGAAGGTGAGCACGATAAACAAATATTTGTAGCACCGCCCGAGAGTTTAACTTTGGCTGTAAGCCGCCGCCAAAAAATAGAAGCAGTTAGCCAGTATCTAAATGCGCAATTTGCAACGGTGGCTTTAGGTTCGTGTTCACTTAAGGCGTGTATTGTTGCTGAGGGTAAAGCAGATTGTTTTTTAAGAATAGGTCCTACAGGTGAGTGGGATACGGGTGCATCGCAAGTTATTGTTGAAGAAGCGGGCGGCTGTATTACCGACGCTGAATTTAATCCTTTAACGTATAACCAAAGAGAAAGTACAGAAAATCCGGATTTTATTGTTATGGGTCATCCCGACTGGGAGTGGCAAAAAATGATAAATCCACATCAACGATTACTGTAAATACCACTGTTTGATGGGTTTTTGTTCACTTAAACGCTTTTAATTAGTAAAACCTTGCATTATAGGTTTATTCCTATATTATAGCGCTCTCTTCGAAACAGGCTTGTGAATAACACAATACTGTTACTAAGAAATTACAGGCGCGGGATGGAGCAGTCTGGTAGCTCGTCGGGCTCATAACCCGAAGGTCGTCGGTTCAAATCCGGCTCCCGCAACCAATTTTTTTAGAAAATTAGGTACTGTAAAAACTCAAGCTTAAGAGTAAAAATTAAGTAGTCGATAGACTTTAAATATACAGGCGCGGGATGGAGCAGCCTGGTAGCTCGTCGGGCTCATAACCCGAAGGTCGTCGGTTCAAATCCGGCTCCCGCAACCACTGAAATAAAGTGTATGAGTATGTC
>NZ_PNDK01000001.1:0-70625 GCF_005887265.1 Pseudoalteromonas sp. S1608 | reverse complement strand
TAGCCCGTAGCCCGTAGCCCGCAGATATCTATTTTCTTTTATTTTAGCTACAATGCGCAGCCATCAATTTATAGGTAAATACCCACAGTGACCCAGAGTTTAAAAAATTCAGTTTTAGCATTACGTGCCCAGCAAATAAGTGAATCTCGACGTGAGTTTAATGCCCGTGGTGGAAAAATGGATCGTTGTGATCAATGCTTAATTGCCAAGCATTACTGTATTTGTGAGGGCGCTGAGTACGCAAGCTGCAACGCTGCGGTATGTTTACTGATGTACCACAATGAAAGTTTTAAACCGTCTAATACAGGGCGTTTAATTGCTGAAATAGTCCCTGATAATTATGCGTTTCGTTGGGATAGAACCTCCCCAGATCCTGCTTTATTAGCATTGTTGAATAATGATAAATATCAGCCTTTTGTGATTTTTCCGGCTGAAGATGTTGAAACTGATAGGGTGGTAACCCAGGTTGAAACGCATGCAGGTAAACAGCCATTGTTTATATTTTTAGATGGTACATGGCGAGAAGCTAAAAAAATGATTCGTAAGAGTCCTTATTTAGATAACTTACCTGTGCTGTCTATTACCTCAGAAAAACTCTCTGATTACCGATTACGTGTAGCGCCTCATGCTCATCAGTTAGGTACGGCAGAAGTGGCTATTATGGTATTAGCATTGGCTGGTGAAGTTGATGCGAGCACTAAATTAGAACAGCATTTTATTAAGTTTCGCGACGCTTATTTACTTGGTAAGCGTAACAAAGGCAGGCCGGAATAAAGTGCAGGGTATTAATACGAAAAAGCTGAATTTGACGCTTGAGTATAGCCTAAACATATATAATTTGGCTGACCACTGACTTTCAGGCAAAAGAAAAGCGCGAACCATCTCTAGTCGCGCTTGCGGAATCTTCTAACTTTGTTGCATCCTGCAATTGAACCTAATCAACTCCAATTTTTACGATCCGTGTTATTACAATATTACTTTCTAGTTCTATGTAATATAGGCTATCCGGGCCTGTCTCCATAAATCCCTAAAACATCCTGTAAGGTAAAATCTATTACCAATCCTTATTGCACATCCGAGTGCATTCCCTTTGTTACCATTCCGTTGTGTTGCCTTTAAGGCCTGTCCTTTTTGTTCCCTATCCTTTATAAACAACTATTCCGCTGTTGTTATCCATTATGCATCATCCTGATGCTATCCCTTGTGCAACAATCCATTGCGATACTCATCCTGAGCCTGTCCTTAAATCCCTATTATCCTAAAAACCAAACCTTGGTATTCGAGTAGTTAATCCGTTTCCATTTACTCGGTAAGCGTCGTTGCTTATTTATGGGTTAATTATAGAGAGTGATTTGCAGTAAATGTAGGATAAAACCGCTTATGGTTTATGTTCTTACAAATGAAATATATTTAAATAACTTAAAATACAATGGCTTAGTTTGTTTTTAGGGTGTTGTGTAGGGTGTTTTTACTCATTTGCTGTCATAAGCGTAAGAGATATCTTACAGGGGTTTTCTTTTTTGGGCGTATTTATCACTAAGTAATTATATAAAGTGTGCACTTTTTAGTTCATCGCGGTAAAATTAATGATAATAATTATTAGTCAGGTAAGAAAATATGAAAAAAACACTCGCGCTTGTCGTTGGACTAATTATCTCAGCGCCTGCAGTTGCAACCGATGTTGTGAATATTTACTCATTTAGACAACCTTTTTTAATTAAACCTATTTTAGATGATTTTACACAGCAAACAGGTATTAAAACTAATGTTGTGTTTGCTAAAAAAGGCCTAATCGAGCGTGTTAAGCGTGAAGGCAAGCACAGCAAAGCAGATTTAGTTTTAACGTCTAACTTTAGTGCGTTAATTCAATTAGAAGAGCTAAAGCTAACGCAAACTATTGATAGCGAGAAGGTTAATAAGAATGTGCCGGCTGCATTTCGTGATGGCGATGGTCAGTGGGTGGCGCTCACTAAGCGAGTGCGAAATGTTTACTCTTCAAAAGAGCGTTTAGGTCCATTACCTGAGCTGAGTTATGAAGATTTAGCCGAACCTGATTATAAAGGTCAAATTTGTACTCGCTCTGGTAAACACCCTTATAATTTAGGGTTAGTGGCTTCTATGATTGCTCATCATGGTGAAGTCCAGACTAAAACATGGCTGGAAGGTGTAAAAGCGAATTTAGCGCGTAAGCCACAGGGAAATGACCGTGCGCAAGTTAAAGCCGTTAAAGAAGGTTTATGTAATTTAGCTTTAGGTAACAGTTACTACTTAGGTAAAATGTTGCAAGATGAAGCGCAAAAACCGTGGGCAGATGCGGTTAATATTAATTTTCCAAACCAAACTAACCGTGGTTCGCATATTAACGTATCGGGTGCGGTAATTACTAAGTATGCTAAAAACCCTGAAAATGCCTTGAAACTTATAGAGTATATGACCGACAATAAGGCGCAAAATATGTATGCCTCGCTCAATATGGAGTACCCGGTCAAGCCAGGTGTTAAGCTTTCAAGTTTGGTTGCATCATGGGGAAGCTTTAAGGAAGACAGCTTACCGCTTGATGAAATTAGCAAATATCGTCCATTAGCCCTTAAGCTAATTGATGAGGTGAAGTTCGATCTTTAATGACTTATAAATTTCAGCTGTCGAAGTGGCAGCTTATTGCGTGGTCGACGGGTTTATTACTGTCGACCCCGTTGTTTTTTCTGCTAGTAGAATCTTTACAAGGCGACTCAGAGGTATTTACCCACCTGTGGAATACCGTGCTGTGGGACTATATAAGTAATACCGTATTACTGGTTTTAGGTGTAGGGTTACTTAGCTGTCTTATTGCGTTACCACTGGGTTGGCTCACCGCTTATTGCCGTTTTCCTGGCAAACAACAGTTTGAATGGGCATTGATGCTGCCGCTTGCCATGCCTACCTATATTATTGCTTATGTGTACACCGATTTACTCGACTACGCGGGTCCGGTACAAATAACACTAAGAGACTGGTTTGGTTGGCAATCACCCAGTGATTACTGGTTTTTTGATATACGCACTTTGCCAGGGGCTATCATCATGATTGCGCTGGTACTCTACCCGTATTTATATTTAATTTTTAAAACTGCACTACGTGAACAGTCCTTTAAGTTAGTCCAAGCAAGCCAATTAATGGGATTAAGTGCATGGAAAAGCTTTTTTAAAGTAAGCCTGGTGCTTTCTCGTGGTGCTATTGTTGCTGCGCTTGCTTTGATCAGTATGGAAACTATGGCTGATTTTGCTACCGTTAGCTACTTTGCAGTCAGTACATTAACCACCGCAGTATACGATACTTGGTTTGGTTATTACTCCTTAACTGCAGCAGCAAAAATTTCAGGGGTGATGTTGTTACTGCTATTCTTAGCATTGATCACCGAGCGTTTTAGCCGTCGTAACCAAGCTGTATTTGAGCGTCAGTCAAGTGTGAACAGTGAGGCACTTTATATTCTTAAAGGTAAGTCTGCATGGTTAGCAACGGGGTTTTGTAGCCTTATTTTAATAATCTCATTTATTATTCCCATGGTTGTTTTGCTCAAGTATGCAATCACGTATTTTGATCAAGCGTGGAGTAGTGAATTTTTTAGCTATGCATGGCAAAGTTTGAAAGTGGCCGCAGTAGTGAGTGTAGTGACTATTGTTTTGAGTGTTTTAGTGGTGTTTTATCAGCGCATTGCAAAACAAGCAAACCCACTTATACCTGGGCGCTTAGCAAGTACCGGGTATGCACTCCCTGGGACAGTATTAGCTATTGCTGTATTGTTGCCACTCACCCTATTAGAAAATACTATTAACCGCATTCTGACTCCTTATAACTTAGATATTGGTTTATTACTTACTGGTAGTTTACTAACGATTATCTTTGCTTATATTGTGCGTTTTTACGCAGTTGCTCATGGTGCTATAGAGTCGAGCTTTTCACGCATTAGCCCCTCGCTTGATATGGCAAGTCAGTCAATGGGGAAAAGCCAAGGCCACACATTACGCCTAGTGCATTTGCCTTTATTACGCCGAGGCTTATTAACCGCTGGTTTATTGGTATTTATTGAGTGTATGAAAGAGCTGCCCGCAGCCTTACTGCTAAGGCCTTTTGATTTTGAAAGTTTAGCTACGCACGTGTTTCAATATGTTAGCGATGAACAATTAGAGCTGGCCTCCATATCAGCTTTATTTATAGTGGTGGTAGGTTTTATTCCGTTATATTTTATTAATCGTTCAATGGAGCAACGTAGTTAAATGAGTAGTTTGATTTTACAAGGTGTGAGCTATGCATATAACGGGACTAAGGTTGTAGATGATTTAGACTTAACCTTAGGTAAAGACGAAATAGTGTGTTTACTCGGTGCCAGTGGCTGCGGCAAAACCACCACGCTTAAAGCCATTGCAGGGTTAATTGAAGCCAAACAAGGACAGGTATTTATTGATGGTAAGTTAGTCAGTGACGCCAATACGTTTGTGTCACCAGAGCATCGTAATATTGGCATGATGTTTCAAGACTACGCATTATTCCCACATTTAACGGTGGCGAATAATATTGGCTTTGGTCTAGGCGGTATGAGCAAAACGGATAAACAGGCTCGCGTGGATGAAATGTTAAAACTTGTGCACTTGATTGGTTGTGCCGATAGATACCCACATCAACTCTCTGGTGGTCAACAGCAACGGGTAGCGATTGCGCGTGCATTAGCTTATAAACCCAGCTTACTATTGTTAGATGAGCCGTTTTCTAATATTGATACCCAAGTCCGATTTGAGTTAATCGCTGATATAAGACGTATTATTAAAGCTCAACAAGTGTCGGCAGTATTTGTTACTCACTCAAAAGAAGAGGCGTTTGCATTTTCAGATACACTTGCTGTTATGCACCAAGGTAAAATTGCGCAGCAAGGCACGCCAGAGCAGCTTTTTGCTAAACCAAGTTCAAAGGAGGTTGCAGAATTTCTGGGTCAGGGCATATACTTAAGCGCAGCTGCATTAACAGCCACTGAATATGAAACGCAGTTTGGTGTGGTTAAATCAATACTGCCACAGCAACACGTAGTGGCTGAAAAGGGGGTTATTTATGTGCGTCCACACCAGCTTGAGCTTGCCAGTAGTAACAATAACGAACTGCAGTGTGAGTGCGTTACAATTCTAAGCAGTCGCTTTATTGGCTCTGCTTATGTATATACTGTCGTTATTGCTGAACAAGAAATAGAAGTTGCAGCTCAGTATGGCCAGTCATTTGAAATTAATGAACAGGTTATAATAAAAATAAAACCGCACACGGTGAATTTTTTTAAATCGTAATTAATCACTGTGTTTTGCTCTAAAAAGTAAGGAATAACAATGGCGCAAGCGCAATCAGGGATTTGTGCTGAAGCAAACTTACACGGTTTGCACTTATTTTTTAATGTACTTGATGGTCACGACGAATCACTTCGCGCTAAGCTTAAACAAGTGAGCGATATTGAAGATGAGTTTAGTGATCAGTTTTCTGAATCTATGCTTTCTTGCATGGTGGCAATTGGTGCGCAATATTGGCCGCATATCTTACCTGATTTCATGCCAAGCGAGCTGCAAAGCTTTCCTAATATTACCCATAGCGAGTTTGTTATGAGTGCAAGGCCATGTGATTTGTTTGTGCAAATCCGCTCAGACAGAGAAGACGTGAACCACTTGTTTGCACTACAAATACTCAAACTATTCACCCCTGATGTTGAGCTGGTAGAGCAAGTTCGTAATTTCCGTTTTTTAGATGGTCGTGATTTTAATGGTTTTATTTATGCGGGCGATACCCCACATGGCCGTCAAAAACGCGTAACGGCGTTAGTAAACAAACCTGATAGTTTTGAAGATCAAGGTAGTTACATTCATGTGCAGCGCTATAAACATGACTTGAGCCTGTGGCAGCATTTGTCATTACATGAACAAGAGCAAATAATGGGTCGTACACGCCTTGATAATACCTTGCTCAGCCCCGCACTTGAGAGCAGCCATGCAACCCGAAGTGAATTAAAAGACGAACAAGGTCAGGCACTGTTACTTAACCAAAGCATGCCTTATGGCGATGTGTATGAGCAAGGTATGTTAGTGATCACTTGCTCTGCTAAAGGGGATGCATTCGAAAAAGTGCTAACTAGCCGACTAGGGCAGGGAGAGAATTATGATCACTGGCTTGATTTTACTCAGGCGGATATGGGCTCTGCATTTTTTGCCCCCTCAGTACGATTTTTAAAGCAGTTATAACAATTACAAAACGGCTATGTATTATTCATAGCCGTCTTTATTACAGCGTTAGTGATTAAACCGTATCAAATAAAATACGAACACGCTCTAGTGTGAGGTCTATTTCTGAGATTTTAGCTGGTGCTATAAAAATAGTATCATCGCCGGCAATAGTGCCTAATACGCCATCAGCTTTGCCTAATGAGTCAAGTAAACGCGCAATGAGTTGAGCCGCTCCAGGACTGGTGCGAATAATAATCATCATTTCGTTATGCATAATATCAATAACGAGCTGGCGCAACGGGCTCTTAGCGGTTGGTACCCCCATTTCAGCGGGTAAACAATATACCATTTCTTGTTTTGCATTACGGGTGCGTACCGCGCCAAACTTACTTAACATTCGCGACACTTTACTTTGGCTAATATTATCAAAGCCTTGTTCTTTTAACGCATCAACTATTTCGCCTTGTGAGCCAAAGTTTTCTTCTTTTAAAAGTGCTTTAAAGGCTTTAACCAATGCTTCTTGTTTATCTTGTGGTTGCATAGTGTCTAATTAGTTATGTAATAGATACTGCAAATTCTACACAAAAATGCATAATTATGCAGCAGTTGTTTGCTTAAGTTGCCATTTTGCTGCGTTTAAACAGCAAAGTTTACAACTATGGTCGAAAATATAGCTAAAATAAGCAGGATAAATTTGTTTTTAGTCGTTAATTTCTTTATCTTATGAACCACAAATATTTCCTACCTCAAATCACGGAGAATTCCAATGAAAGTTGCTGTATTAGGTGCTGCAGGCGGTATCGGTCAAGCGTTGTCTTTATTATTAAAAACAGGTTTACCAGCTGGCTCTGAATTATCACTATATGATGTTGCGCCAGTAGTTCCTGGTGTTGCTGTTGACCTTTCTCACATCCCAACAGATGTTAAAGTTGCAGGTTTTGGTGCTGACGATTTAGATAAAGCATTAACAGGTTGTGATATCGTTCTTATCCCAGCGGGTATGCCACGTAAGCCAGGTATGGATCGTGCTGATTTATTTAATGTTAACGCTGGTATCATCAAAACACTAGCAGAAGGCATTGTTGCTAACTGTCCTAAAGCGCTTGTGGGTATTATTACTAACCCAGTTAACGGCACTGTACCAATTGTTGCTGAAGTATTTAAAAAAGCAGGTACTTATGATGCTAAACGTGTATTCGGTATTACAACACTCGATGTGATCCGTTCTGAAGCGTTCATTGCTGAGCTTAAAGGTGTTGACGTAGCAAGCGTTAAAGTTCCAGTAATTGGTGGTCACTCAGGCACAACTATCCTACCGTTACTTTCTCAAGTTGAAGGTGTTACTTTCACTGATGAAGAAGTGGCGGCACTGACTCCACGTATCCAAAACGCGGGTACTGAAGTAGTTAATGCTAAAGCGGGTGGTGGTTCTGCAACATTATCAATGGGTGCTGCTGCTGCACGTTTTTGTATGTCTTTAGTTAAAGGCTTACAAGGTGAAGACGTTGTAGATTATGCATACGTTGCTGTTGAAAATGGCGATGCAGAGTACTTCGCACATCCAGTACGTTTAGGTAAAAATGGCGTAGAAGAAATTCTTTCTTACGGCACCCTAAGCGCATTTGAAGAGCAAGCAAAAAATGACATGCTTGAAACTCTGAAAAAAGACATTAAAGAAGGTGTTGATTTTATGGCGTAATAGCCAAAATTAACCCATAAAAAAGCCTGCACTTGCAGGCTTTTTTATTGCTCGGAATTATCTACACAGTATAACTTAGTGGTCGCGGTCAACCGCTATTCTAGCTAAGCTAATTAACGCTTGCTTGTAACTTGATTCAGCTAAGCAATCTAAACAGGCAATTGCTTTATTAGCTTCTTGCTCTGCTTTTTGCATAGTGAACTCAAGGGCATTGGTATGTTTAAGTGCAGCGAGTATCTCATCTAGATGCTCCATACCATTACAGTGCTCAATAGCGTCTCTTATTAACTGTGTTTGATGCTCACTACCGTGTTGCATTGCATATATAAGAGGTAACGTCGGCTTACCTTCAGCTAAATCATCGCCAATGTTTTTACCAAGTTGGTCGGCATCAGCGTTGTAATCTAAAACATCATCCACTAACTGAAAAGCAGTGCCTAAATGCATACCATACAAATTAAGTGCGTTTAATACACTGTCATCTTGCTCAGTAATAATAGCAGCTAGCCCGGTTGCAGCTTCAAATAACTTGGCGGTTTTAGAGTAAATAACCTGCATATAACTGGCTTCAGTAGTATCTGGGTCATTACAGTTCATTAATTGCAGCACTTCGCCTTCAGCAATAATATTGGTTGCATCGGCTAATACTTGCATTATCTGCATTTTACCAAGGCCTACCATTAGCTGAAACGAGCGAGTATAAATAAAGTCTCCCACGAGAACACTGGCGGCATTACCAAACTCGGCATTTGCTGTGGGTGTGCCACGGCGCAAGTTAGATTCATCTACTACATCGTCATGTAAAAGCGTTGCGGTATGAATAAATTCAATAATTGTTGCTAGCGTAATGTGATCTTTACCTTGGTAACCTAGCGCTTTAGCCGCCAAAATAGCCAACATGGGGCGAACACGTTTGCCACCGCTGTTAACAATATACAAACCAAGTTGATTAACTAACGCCACATCTGAGCACATTTGCGCATGTATTAGTTGATTGACGTCATTCATATCGCTTTCGATTAACGCCTGGATAGCTTTTATATCCATTGATCTCCGAGCCAATTTTAATGTGTGAACGGCGCAGATTGTACAACAAAAAACGCATTAGCTCGATATTTTGTGATGATTCCTTAAAAAAACACCCTTAAGTAGGTTAAATGACCTATTAACTTGGTGAATAAATGATTAAACAGCGCGGTTTAAATTTGAATCATCCTTGACGGTTAATTGAACTACGTGGGCTTGCTTTGCGATTGCTAATTTATTTTCTCTAACCGTTAAAAAGCGCTTGGCAAAGGGGGATTTTAATATAAAATAAGGGAAATATTGAATTGCTCTCAATGCAGCTACTTTTTATTCATTTAATTACAAAAAGAGGCTTGCTAGTTTTTTCGCATTAGCGTAAACTTCGCGCCCTATTGAAGAATATTTTAGTTGCGTCGATTTGAGGGCGCACAGACGGAGTTAATTATGTACGCGGTTTTCCAAAGTGGTGGTAAACAGCACCGTGTGACTGAAGGTCAAACAATTCGTCTTGAGAAATTAGACGTTGAAACTGGTGCAGCAGTTGAATTTGATTCAGTACTTTTAGTTGCTGATGGTGAGAAGATCGAGATTGGTGTACCGTTCGTAAACGGTGGTAAAGTAACAGCTGAGGTTGTTTCACACGGTCGCGGTGAGAAGATTAAGGTTGTTAAATTTAGACGCCGTAAGCATTCTCGTAAGCAAATGGGCCATCGTCAATGGTTCACAGAAGTTAAAATCACTGGCATTAGCGCTTAATTAGAGGTACTTAGAAATGGCACATAAAAAAGCAGCTGGTAGTACTCGTAACGGTCGCGATTCAGAAAGCAAACGCCTAGGTGTTAAGCGTTTTGGTGGCGAATCAGTTCTAGCGGGTAGCATCATTGTTCGTCAGCGTGGAACTCGTTTCCACCCAGGCGCAAACGTAGGTATCGGTAAAGACCACACTATCTTCGCAAAAGCAGATGGTAAAGTTCAGTTTGAACAAAAAGGTCCTTTAAACCGTAAATACGTAACTATCGTAGCTGAGTAATCAGTAAGGTAGTTAAAAAACCCCGCCTTTGCGGGGTTTTTTGTTTTAAGCAGCTCTAAATATATACCCAAGTGTTTTTATGCTCAGTGTGCTCTATAGGCCACTTAGGTATATAATAGAGTTATTAACAAGCCAATCCCTAAAGTGAGTAATCATGAAGTTTGTAGATGAAGTAGAAATTCGCGCAGAAGCTGGTGACGGTGGCAGCGGCATCGTGTCTTTTCGTCGTGAGAAATATGTTCCAGATGGTGGACCTGATGGCGGTGACGGTGGAGACGGTGGTAGTGTTTATCTACAAGCTGATGAAAACTTAAATACCCTTATTGACTATCAATTCGAGCGTTTTCATAGAGCAGAACGCGGTACTAACGGTCAAAGCCGTAATTGTACTGGTAAAAAAGGTGAAGATCTGATTGTAAAAGTACCGGTAGGCACACGTATCATTGATGTTGATACACAAGAATCATTAGGGGATTTAACCCAAGATGGTCAACGAATTGTGGTTGCAAAAGGCGGTTTCCATGGCTTGGGGAATGCGCGTTTTAAATCAAGTACCAATCGTGCCCCACGTCAAAAAACACTCGGAACACCTGGTGAAGTACGTAACCTTAAGTTAGAGCTAATGCTGCTCGCTGATGTAGGTTTACTGGGTTTACCAAATGCCGGTAAATCGACCTTTATTCGCAGCGTATCGGCTGCAAAACCTAAAGTAGCAGATTATCCATTTACTACGCTTATCCCTAACTTAGGTGTTGTTCGTCCTGAAGCAAATAAATCATTTGTCATTGCCGATATTCCTGGCTTGATTGAAGGTGCATCGGATGGTGCAGGCTTAGGTATTCGTTTCTTAAAGCATTTAGAACGCTGTCGTGTGTTATTGCACATTATTGATGTTATGCCAGTTGATGGTTCAAATCCTGTTGATAATGCTTTTGCAATCATTAACGAGCTACATCAGTACAGCCCTAAGCTTGCTGAAAAGCCTCGCTGGTTAGTATTTAATAAAATTGACTTATTGCCAGAAGATGAAGCCAAGGCCTTATGTGAGCAAATTGCAGAAGAGTTAGGTGAGTCTGAAAATATTTATAGTATTGCTGCAATTAATAAATTGAATACTCAGCCATTAATTCACGACATCATGACGCTACTTGATAACATGCCTAAAGAAAAGTTTGTTGAAGTTGCAGACGAAGAGGTTGAATTTAAATGGGATACCTACCATCAAAAAGCCACTAAAGGCGATGATGATGACTGGGATGATTGGGATGAAGATGATTACGACGTAGAAGTTGTCTACGAGCGTTAATGATAATTGTATATGTTTAAAAGGAGCTAACGCTCCTTTTTTATTTTTTAATAATAAAGAATTAGGTGTTTAGTGTGATAATTTCAATGATTGCAGCAATGGCAAACAACCGTGTCATTGGTTTAGATAATAAAATGCCATGGCACTTACCTGGCGATCTTCAGCACTTTAAAAAAGTAACCTCTGGTAAGCCCGTTATTATGGGGCGTAAAACATTTGAGTCGATAGGTAGGCCGCTGCCTGGGCGTCGCAATATTATTATTACTCGCAACACTGAATATAAAGCAGCGGGAATTGAAACAGTAACCACGCCTGAGGCTGCACTTGAGCTTGTTAATGATGTTGCAGAGGTTATGATTATTGGCGGTGGAAACATTTACCAGCAGTTCTTAGGGCAAGCACATCGGTTGTATTTAACCTTTATTGACTTAGATGTAGAAGGGGATACACAGTTTCCTGATTACCAAAATGTTGCAAGTTGGCAAATTGAAGATGAAATGTTGATGGCTCCTGATGATAAAAATAAATATAGTTATAAGTTCGTAACTTTGAATAAAATCTCTTAACATTATTGCCAAAATCTGAGCGTGTTGGTACAATATTAAACAGTCGAGTACGAAAAAAGTATTAATATAGGGTGTCCAATCAATGATTAAATTACCGAAGCTAGTTGTAATTGCTGCTATTGCAGCGGGTTCGTTTGCTTATACTGCGCCTGCAAGCGCTAATGATCAGTTAGCTGTTTCAGTCTGTGAATACATTGCTGGTGATGATAAAAACCGTCTGCGTAGCAAATTAAAAAGTTCACGTGTGAAAGTTCGTAATATCTATGATGCAGTTTTCTGTAATGGTAATAACTTATTGCGTCACGCTGTTGCAAGTAATGCAGTTGATACAGGCGAGTACATTGTTAAAAACTTATCAAAGAGCTCACTTGAAGATGGTGCCGATATTGCTTGGGCTGAGGCAAATCATGCTGGATCACCTTTAATCCCTATTATTAAAGATCGCGCAGGCCTTTAAATAAAAGCTTAATTAATAAAAAAAACCGCGTTTAAACGCGGTTTTTTTTACTTAGATAAATTGTCATTTTACACCCTGTTTAACTACCTTTAAGTCTAGTTCCCCCCTGAGTATTTATCCTTATTACTCTTATTACATAAAAATGTCATAAAAACTCAATACTCTATGTGTATGTCAGTTTTGAGATATATTTATGCGTGTATCATTTTTTACCCGTTTACTAGCCATTTTATTAACGTTAGCAAGTATCCTTTTAGCCGCTACCTTGTTATGGGCAAGCCATACATTACTTAAACTTCAGCAACAAGATAGCGCATATAGCCAATTAAAAAATAGCATAATGGTCGAGCTTGCCGATCATTTGGAAAGTTATTTAGTACAAGGTAATAGCCAATACCTAAAACAATCATCGACCTTGATTGAGCAGCTTAAAGCGCAACAGTTAACAGTGCTGCCTCCTGAATTAGAAATTCGTTTAGCTGCACAATTAACTTCATTAAATACAGATATTAATGGTAAATACAGAGCGCTTGGAAAACTATCTGGCAATGAAACTGCGCTGTTAGATAACGCGCTTAGACAAATGGCCGGCTCAGCCTCTTCACTCATTAATTATGCGCAAAAAGCACCAATGCAAACCAGTAACGCTCTTAATTATTATAAATTAGCGAGTGATTATTACAGTGAAGTGGTTAATTTATCTTTATCGACTTACCAGCTGATCAATGATTACCAACCTGAGGTAGAGAAAAACCTGCAACAAAGTATAAAAACCCTAAATTTACTAGCTATAAATATTGAGCAATTACCGAACTTAGGGGTAATGATTGAGGTTGATGAGTTTGCTTTATTTGTAGATGAGGAACCGGAAGATTTGGCAGCTGAAATAAAAGCGGAGTTGGTGAGTTGGCCTAAACGTTATTTGCGCGATTTAAGCAGTACTTTATCGCAATCAAAGCAACGTGATTCTGGAACGAATGAGTTACGTGAACAAATTAGTTTAGTATCAAAAACAGTGATTGAGGCAGAGCAAACATTAAAAGCACAGCAAGATAACGTGAAACGACAAGTGCTTTGGGTGTTTGGAATAGCAATAGGCGGATTAGTAATATTAGCTTTTAGTGTCTATTGGGTACAGCGCGGACAGGTTTTACAGCCTTTACGACAACTGCGAGATGGGTTTGCATTTTTAATAGAAAGTAATGAGTTAAAAAATATTACAGTGAATAATCCTAAAACAGAGGTAGGAGAAATAGCGCAGTATTTTAATCAGTTAATTGAGCGCCAGCGTTTAGAAGCGCAAGAAAGAGCGAATATGCTCAATGTAGTCAGCCAGTTTATGCAGCAAATGAGTGAGCATTTACATACTATTGGGCAAAAAAGTAATGCGAGTTATCAGCAGGTAAATCACAATGAAGAACTGCTTCTTAATATTCAGCAACTGGGTGAGCAGGTTAATCATATTAACGCTCAGGCTGCTGAAAATGCCCAAAGTACTTATGAGGCAATGCAGCAAAGTGTTGGTTTTGCTAAAAGTATGCTTAATGCCAGTTCTGATACACAGCAACGTATTGAGCAGGGGATGCATAGTGTTCAGGAATTACTGAGTGGGGTGCAAGGAGTGAGTAATATTATTACGGTTATACGCACCATCGCTGAGCAAACAAACTTACTCGCGCTCAATGCTGCGATAGAATCAGCAAGAGCCGGTGAGCAAGGTCGAGGTTTTGCCGTAGTTGCCGATGAGGTAAGGCAATTAGCAATGCAAACCCAAGGTTCGTTAAAAGAAATTAATGATCAATTGGCGCTACTAAGTGAAAACTCTCAAGTGGTTTATAAACAAATCAATGCACTAACTGAGGATGCACAATTACAAACCGCAAATGCTCAAGAGCTTAAAGCAAACTCTGAAGGAGTTGCAGGTAATGCGCAGCAGGCTAATAAAGTTGCGATTGATGCAATGGAGCTGGCTAAACAACAAAATGAGTTGCTCCAAGGCTTTACTCTATCGATGCATGATATGAAAAGCCAAGTAAGTGAGTCGAGTGAATTAGTTGCTGATATAGGCTCGCAGTTAGAGTTGCAAATGACATCTATTAAAGAAGGTCTAGGTTTAGATAACAACAGCGATTAATCGAAGACGAATTAAATATTAATCTGTATGCTAAAAGACTATGTAATTACCCTAAGGAATTAATATGATAGAGCAAGGTCAAACAATACCTGCAGTAAGTTTATCTCAGCTTAGTGATGAGGGTATGCAAACGCTCACTAATAATGAATTATTCGCAGATAGAAAAGTTGTGCTATTTGCGGTGCCTGGTGCTTTTACGCCTACTTGTTCCAATGCTCATTTGCCTGGTTATATCGCGCTAGCTGATAAATTTAAGGCTAAGGGTCTTAACGCTATTTATTGTGTATCGGTAAATGATGCATTTGTTATGAAAGCATGGGGCGAGTCACAAAATGCAGAACATATAGATATGCTTGCAGACGGCGATGCCAGTTTTACTCGTGCCTTAGGGCTTGAAAAAGATACCGCTGGCTTTGGTGGTTTGCGTTCTAAGCGCTACGCTATGGTTGTAGATAATGGTGTTGTTAGCGAATTACTTGTAGAACAAGAAAAAGAATTTGTAATAAGTAGTGCTGAAGCCGTTTTAGCCAAGCTATAACTAAGCTGTTTTAAGTATTAAATAAAAGCCGATACATATGTATCGGCTTTTTTTATCTAAGGAGAAAGTAGTTTATGGCTGGTATTGACCGCTTAGCGTTAAACCAGAGAAGGTTTGATACGCATTTACGCTTAGATGCCATGTTCCCGCTTGAGGATTACTAAATGTACAGGTTTCAGCATTACCGGTTTTAAATGGACGACAATCATAGCTTGAGTTAGTTGGTTGACTGCCAAATTTTACAAATAAATCTGCATCACCGGTGCCGCCTGACGTTGTTACAGTAAAGTTTGCCATGCCTGCTGGCACATCTAGCGTGTAATGTTTCCACTGGCCTGCATTTGCAGTAACATCAGACACTGTGCCACCACCTGCTTGAGGTGTACCTGAGTCTGAGCCACCTGTAATGTTACCGACTAGGCTAACACCTGTGTAGGCTGAATAACCATTTAACATTATATGGTAAGTACCTGCCGTTGGATTATCAATAGAGCACTCTTCACTGTTACCCTCGTTATATGGGCGACAGTCGTATGTAGAGGTAGTTGGTTTGCTACCAGCACGTACATACAAGTCAGCATCACCTGTACCACCGCTCATAGTGAAAGTAACATTAGTGGCACCGCTTGGGACTGTCATAGTGTAAAAGTCTTGTGCACTTGCTGCACCACTTAATCCCGTTTTCACTTGTCCATCAACAAGCTCATTATCACCTGATGTTGGCGGTGGTGTGCCACCTGATGCTGCGGCAACAGCGGCTGCAGCATCCACAATACCTGTGCCACAGCTAGTACATGTTGCAGAGAATGAGCGAGTGGTTGTTTTTAAGATGTTTTCAATTTCATCAGGAGTCGCATTTGGTTTAGCTTGTTTGATCAATGCAGCAACACCCGCAACATGAGGTGCAGCCATTGATGTACCTTGCGAAAAACCATAGCTGTCGCTTGATGGTGTTGTTGAACCTGAGTTGTAAGTAGATAAAACACCCTCAGAATCATTTGCAAAGCTTTGCGCGCCACCTGGGGCTGCTACATCAATATTACTACCATAATTTGAGTAATATGCGCGGCCACCATTACGGCCAACTGATGCAACGTTAACAACACCACTACAGTTACCTGGGTTGTAGTTTGCAGAATTATCGTTATCGTTACCTGCGGCAATAACAACAACAGTACCGTTATTGCGTGCTGTATTAATAGCATTTTGAGTCGTTGAGCTACATGCACCTGCACCACCTAAGCTCATGTTTATAACATCAGCAGGGTTAGCATTTGCTGATGTACCCGACACATTTCCACCTGAAGCCCAAATAATGCCATCAGCAATATCAGAGGTTAAACCGCCACATTTACCTAACACACGTACAGGCACTACTTTCGCGTCGTAAGCAACACCAGCAACACCTTCACCGTTATTAGTTACCGCAGCAACAGTTCCTGCTACGTGAGTACCGTGCCAGCTAGAACCTTGTGCACCGTTGTTACCACATTCTCCGGCTGCAACAGCATCCCCTGGATCGCGAGCATCGTTATCACGGCCATTGCCATCATTAGCGACTGATAGATTAGAGATCATATCGTAGCCAGGTAAAATATTGGCGTTTAAATCAGCGTGCGGACGGTAACCAGTATCAAGAACAGCTACAACCACGCCGCTACCTGTAGCAGTATCCCATGCTGTTGGTAGATTTAGGCCACCGGCTTGCTCATAGTAATGCCATTGGTCGCCATAACGAGGGTCGTTTGGTGTTGCAAATGGCTTTAACATTTGATCGACTTCAATGTATTCAACATTGCCTGAATTGACCATTTCTTGCATAAACTGTTGTGCTTCTTCAGCATTGAGCTTTTTGTCGGCACGCATTACGTGATGATCATTCAATGCCATTGCGCGGATATATTTAGCTTTAACTTTACCTTTTTTTGAGGTGAAGTTTTTTACAAAGCTTTGCGCTTTTTTGTTCATCATTGCAGGCGATGCTTCAGCTGTTGATACGTTCATCATATCGCTATTATTTTTATATTTGATAATGAACTGAGTTTCAAACCCACCTTGATTTTGCATTTTAGCTGAGGTTTCAGCCATAGAAGGTGAGATTGCTTGTGCTGGATTTGCCATGCTTGAGCTGGCTGCAAATAGTGTACTTATTGTTAGCGCAACAGCGCATTTTTTAAATGAATCATTAGAAGTCATAATTACCCTTAGTTTTATTATTATTTGTGGAAAGCCACAAAGCGGGTACAAAGGTAAATGATCTGTTAACTATTTTGAAATATTAAATACGTATGTACCTATTTCATTTAGTTATAACCGTGGATTCAGTAAGCTTTCAGTCGTTTTGTATTTGTTTTTATTATGTTGATGATCCTAATGTATTAGGTTTATTTGATGCTTTTTATCATTGTTTAATCTTTATTGATAAATTAAAAACAATATAACAGCTATCTTGTTGTTACCGAAACTTTGTTATAATTCACCAAAGTTTTTAAGAGATGACCAAATGACTCACCTTGATGTGATAGTGATCGGTGCCGGAGCTGCAGGTTTAATGTGTGCAGCACAAGCAGGATATCGCGGCCGAAGTGTTACAGTGCTTGATATGGGTAAAAAGCCAGGACGTAAAATTTTAATTAGTGGCGGCGGGCGTTGTAACTTTACTAACGAAAATGCGAGCCCTAATAACTATTTATGCACTAATCCCCATTTTGTAAAGTCGTGCTTAAGTCGTTATACCCAGCATGACTTTGTAGAGCTTGTAGACCGACATGGTTTGGCGTATCACCATAAAACATTGGGACAATTATTTTGTGACAATAGCGCACAAGACATTGTTGATATTTTACTAACAGAGTGTGAGTGGGCGGGTGTTACAATTAAACTGCGCAGCGAAGTGTTAAATGTAGCTAAAACAGCAACAGGCTACAGTGTCACAACTGAGCAAGAAACACTGACCTGTGAGTCGTTAGTTGTCGCATCTGGCGGTTTAACTATGCCTAAACTTGGCGCGACGCCAATAGGTTATAAAATTGCAGAGCAATTTGGTTTAAAGGTATTGCCGACGATGGCCGCTTTAGTTCCCTTTACCTTACATCAGCACGATAAAGAGCGTTTTGAAGGGCTTTCTGGTATTAGTATTCCTTGTGAAGTTGCAAGCGAAGATGGCACTGTATTTAAAGAGAATATTTTATTTACTCACCGCGGCTTATCCGGGCCTGCCATATTACAAATAAGCTCATTTTGGCGAGCAGGTCAGGCGGTGACGATCAATTTATTACCTGAACTCGATTTAAAGCAACAGCTAGCTGATTGGCGAGAAACGCAAGCGCAAAAATCGTTAAAAAATAGCCTTGCCATTATCCTACCTAAGCGTTTTGTTGAAATACTCCATGACAGTAAAGCTATTCCTGATTGCAATATTAACCAGCTAACGCATGGCCAAATAGATGCACTCGCTGACTATATTCATGCGTGGCAAATTAAGCCAAATGGTACCGAAGGTTACAGAACCGCAGAAGTGACTTTAGGTGGTGTAGATACCGATGAGCTAAGCTCAAAAACATTTGAGGCTAAAAAAGCCAAAGGTTTATACTTTATTGGTGAAGTGACCGATGTAACGGGTTGGCTAGGAGGCTATAATTTCCAATACGCGTGGAGCTGTGGATTTGCCGCTGGGCAATACGCGTAAAAAGTCGCTCAGCGCGGCTTATTAAACCTGCCACTTAAGCTCTTAAGTGGCATTTTTTATTTCTAACTTTTAAGTCTATATTGCTGCATTTTACTATTCGGTTTTTCGGGAATAGTCATTTCGATTATGCCTGCATCAATTGCAGGTTTTAAATAGCGCTCTCTAAAATGTTTTCGATCTTTTAACCCTAGCTGGTTTTGTAGCTCTTGTCGGTTTAATGGTTTTTCGCTTTGGTTAAATACATTTATTAAAGCGATGACTTGGGGGGCTTGTATGTCTAAGTGTATAGTGTTTTTAACTTGAGGGAGTTGTTGTGGGGTTTGGCTTTTTGTTATTGATTTTAAATCACTTTCTAAAATATCTAATGCTGAAAGTAATGTCTCTAACATGTACTCAATAAACACGGATGAGTCACCGGTTTTGGTACTTAGGTTAATGCTTTCAAAGTATCGTTGGCGTGTTGCCGCTATTAAGTTATGAATGTTTAGCAATGAAAACAGCGTATGCCATTGTGATAATTGTTGGGTTTGCCACACACACGCTAACTCAGTATTACCCTGTGCAACCGGTTGAATAAACTGTAATTCATAATGGCATACTGCACTACTGATTAGAGGGTGGTGGTTAGTTGTATTAAACCACGCAAATAATTCTTCTACCATTTGTGGCACTCGAATTGCCTGTGGTGCCATTTGTAAGCCATTTTTTAACGCTAGACCTTGCTCCCTATAACGGCCTGACTTTTCACTTTGATCTTTCATTAAGCTGCGATGCAGAGCTAATAAGCTATCTGGGCTTGATAGGTCAGATACTGTAAATTGAAATTCAGAGTTTTTCATTTGTATAGAGGTGAGTTTTTGTTGCTTATAGTGCTCAATAGTTGCTGGCGAATATAAGGCACTGATTTTACCTAAAGCTTCACTAATATTTGCAATGCTGTGAGTCATGCTGGCTGAGATTGAAAATGGGGGAGTGGCGTTGCTCATTTCGTTATAGAGGTTATTTAAATCAGGAGATTAGAATACGCGAACTGAATATAAAAGTCAGTTTTAATAGTGATTTAGTATTTATTTAAAACTTTACATAGTCTTTAATTACTGGTTTTAAATGTTAAACCGACGCCAAATAGCGCCGGTTTATTAGTTACTCTTCGATAAACGCTTCACCTTCGTTCATCCACTTAGCGGCTGGCTTGCCTTTTAAGTAATGATCAAAGTACTGCATCATACGTACTGAGAAATCTACCTGATTAGGGAATTGCTTTAAGTGATGCGGTTCACCTTCATATTGTAAAAATGTAGCATCTTTACCCGCACGGCGCAGTGCTAAGTAATATTGCACGCCTTCATGCCATGGCACAGCATCATCTTTATCACCAAACATAATCAGAATCGGGGTATTTACTTTATCCGCAAAAAAGACTGGCGAGTTCTCAATATAAAGCTCAGGGGCTTCAAATAAGTTTTTACCAATGCGACTTTGCCCTGTTTCATATTGAAATTGACGAGCAAGCCCTGACTTTAAGCGAATGCCACTGTAGGCGCTGGTCATGTTAGACACTGGCGCACCCGAAACTACAGCTTTAAACATATCAGTTTCAGTGATCATAAACGCGCTTTGATAACCCGCCCATGAATGGCCTTGTAACCCTATTTTATTAGCATCGGCAATGCCTAAATCAATCAGCTTTTGAGTGGCGTTGATCATGGTTTGAGTTGAAGACTTACCTGGATGACCTATTTCAAAGCGAATATCAGGTAAAAAGATGGCGTAGCCATTTGATGTAAACATCGGAAAGTTAGGGCGATGATTTAATTCCATTTTAGGGAAATCGTACATACGCTGGCTCATATAGCGGTAAAAGTACACCACAACCGGTACTTTATCGCCTTTTTTATAGCCGGCAGGTTTGATTAATACCCCTTGTAAATCTTCTCCATCAAAGCCTTTATAGCTAATAAGTTCAGGCTTTTCTCCCCAAGCAAAATTAGTTACCTGAGGATTAAGGTTAGTGACTTGTTGTGCTTGTTTGAAGCTAAAGTCTGTTTGATAAATATCAGGAAATTGCTGATAGGTTTGCTCAGTAAATAAGTATTTATCGGCATTTTTGGCTTTTTTAATTACATCAAAACGCTTATTACCTGTGAGTACTTTAGTAACGTTAAGCGTTGTTAAATTAAGTTTAGCCACCTCACTTTGCTTACTTTGTAAGTTAATTGCAGAGAGCAGCAGCGTATCCTTACTGTTAAAGCCCACTTGGTTTTTATCAAGCTTGATTACTCTGTACTGAGTATTACTTTGTTTACCATTAGTTAAGCGTTTGGCTTGCTTGGTATTTACATTAAACGACCAAATATCATATTTACTATAAACCAGTATTTCGCTGCTATCGTTAAGCCAGCCAGCAAAGCCATAGCCAGGCTGCTTAGATGGGTAATCGTGTTTGTCATCGGCAAAGGTGGCGTTAATTGCTTTGCTGAGTACGCTCACTTTGTTATTGCCTAAGTTTTTAAGCTGTACTTGGTTGTTATCAAAGTAAGCAGCAAACTGACCATTAGGCGCAAGGCTAGGTCTAAATGGATAGTCGTTAATAATAGGTGTTTGTTTACCCGTTTTTATATCAACCGCAAAGTAGTCAGCAAAAAAGCCGCCATACATTATTTTTTCAAGATGGGCTAGATTTGAGTAGCCTAATAATGAATCCGCGCGTTCAGTATTAAGTGCCAGCTCTGGCATATTTGGTGTGCTTAACTGTACAACTTGTTGCGAGTTTACATGGTATACCGCCGTGTAATGTCTGTTTTTATTGTTTTTATGCCACTGCTGCTCTTCGCGAGGTTTAATTTGCGCATCGTTGTTGTGCCATACATTTAACCCTTTTTGGTCGCGAATAACCTCAAAGTCATACAATGACGACTCATCGGTATATTCCTTTTGTTTAACTTTTGTAGCAAGTTTTGGGCGGTTTTCAAAGTATAGGCGTGTACCATCTTCTGCCCACGTTAATGTCGCAGTTTTACCCATTAACCATTCTGGGTTAGGTGACTGCACAGTGGTAAGCGTTTCGTTCTGCCAAAGCGTTAATTCGTATTGGCGGCGACGCTTATCATCGTTTACATAGTTACCTAAAGTAAATGCAACACTCTTATTGATTGGATGCCAAGCTATTTTGTTGGCAACCACACCAGGCTCGTCAATTAATGCTGTGCTGGTAAAATCATTGAGTGAAAATAAAGTAATTTGATTATTATTACCATCCACATAGCTTTGGCTCACTAATAATTGATCGCTGGTGGCGCTAATATCATAGGTGAAAGCACTTTCAAGAGTGTGGGTGCGTTTATCGCTTAAGTTGACGACAACTAGCGGGTAGCTTTTATCTTTTTTATCAGCTGTGATAGCGCTATCGTTATCGGAGTTTTTATCATCCGCGTCTGTGCTCTCATTTTTACGATAGGCAAGCCATTGGCCGTTATTAGCGAGTACGTAGTCTTTTACGTCATTAAAGCGTTGTTGCTGACCGGTTTGGGTATTCACTAATACTAGATTGTTTTTTAAATCACTTTTTTTCTTAGTGGTCTCTTTTTCAAGTAGGGTAGGCACTTGGGTGAATACGACCCAGTTCGCCATTTTGTTAATTGTAGGGCGAGTGCCTCGCTCTACCTCAGCAATAAGCTTGTTGTTATTTAGCGAGTAGACTTGCCCAGTGGCATTGCCACGATAAGGAGTTGCACTTAAAGAGAGGATTTGACCATTTTCAGAAAGCTGTGTGCCTTTTGCAGATTTAAAATCAAATACATCTTTAAATTCTAATGGCTTATTTGCTAAGGCACTGGCGCTCGTTAAGCTGGTAATAAGTGCACAGCCTATAAGAGTGAGTTGTGTTTTCATTATAGATTCTCGTTTTTTAACATTATTTTATTGTAACGAGTTTTAATAACAATTCGAGTAGATACGATAAGCGGTAGCAAGGCAGAGATGAGAGGGGAAAAATGAATGGTAAAAGGTTAAATTTTCGGGCCACGGGATGCGAGGTGTTTGGCATCGGTAAAAAGTTAGGGAAGTAAAAGTTTAATTGTGGTTTTCAATTTTTTACTTTTTGCTCTGTGTTCAAATTAATTTTTAAATATAATTTATAAAAAGAACACAGAGTTTATGTGGAATTGATGATAGGAGAATAATTTAATAACCTTGCTGGCAAGATTACCTAAAACCTAAAACCTTATAACCAAATTTTTTGAAGTTCTGGCCATTGTTTTTCAAATTGCTCACTTGGGCGAGCACTAAAATTACTGCGCACAAACTGATTCATTTTACCTTCAACGTAGGCAAGCAAAAAGTTAGCTAGGGTTAACTCATCGCTTTGGAAGTTTTTACCTTCACGTAGCTTACGCTCTCTAAGAATTTGTTTAAATTGGGTTTCTAGTTTTTCAAATAAGCCCTGTACACGCTCACGAAGTCGCTCTTGTTCTCCTTGTAGAGCGTCGCCTGTTAATATACGAGTAATGCCAGGGTTTTTCTCAGCAAACGTTAGCAACAGTAATAAGGTATTGTATACGCGTGCTTTGCTTTCTTTTTCGTTATCTAAAATAAGATTAATACGTGATAGCAGGGTATCTTCAATAAACTCAATTAATCCTTCAAACATCCGCGCTTTGCTCGGAAAGTGGCGATAAAGAGCGGCTTCAGATACGCCAACTTCTGCGGCAAGTTTGGCAGTTGTAATACGCTGGCCAGGGCTGGTTTCTAACATTTGTGCGAGTGCTTGCAGTATTTGCTCTTTGCGATTACTTTTTTTTGTCGCAGGCATGAACATTCCTTTTTTAATAGTTATTTTTTCTACATCAATGTGCGATAACACAGCTACCGGCCTAGTGCTGCTGCGGGCAATAACCAGTAAGGCGGTATTTTCACGTATTACGTGAAGCTCTGGTACTGCGCAAGCATTAAACTATATTAGCGAAGTAAAATTACACTAAAAGGTCACAAGGCGTCATCATGTTAATGTTTTATTCAGTTTGTTTCCAGCCTTTTTATAATCGCTTGGCAAGCTGTTCGATCACTTTGATGGCTATTTCTGTTTTGCTGGCCTCAGGTAAATCGAGTTGTTCATTTTGCCAGTAAAGAGTAAGTGCGTTACGTTCTGAATTAAAGCCTAAATCACTCTGCGATACGTCGTTTGCGCAAATCATATCGAGGTTTTTATTAGTCAATTTCCCTTTAGCATAGTTAGCAACATTTTGTGTTTCTGCTGCAAAGCCGACAGTGTAAGGGCGGCTTTGTGTAAGGTTTGCTATCGCTGCTATAACATCTGGGTTCTTAACTAAGCTAAGAGTGAGTTCATCGCCTTGTTTTTTCATTTTTTGCGTGGCGATATTTGCTGCACGGTAATCGGCTACAGCAGCGCAACCAATAAAGGCGTCAGATTGAGGGGCGTAATTGAGAGACTCTTGCAATAGCTGCTCGGCACTTTCTATATTAATTAAATTAACCCCTTGCGGCGCGGTAATGGTTACCGGGCCTGAAATTAAGTTAACTTGCGCGCCAAATGATAAAGCAGCTTGTGCTAGTGCATAGCCCATTTTTCCTGAGCTGTGGTTTGATATAAAACGCACCGGATCGAGAGGCTCTCGGGTTGGGCCTGCGGTAATAGTAATGGTTTTACCCGCTAAGAGTTGTGGTTGCGCAGGTTCAATGCATAAACTCACTAACTCATGCGGTTCAAGCATTCGTCCTGCACCTACATCGCCACAGGCTTGCTCACCTTTGCCAGGCCCCCAAACAGCAACGCCACGAGCCTTTAAAGTGGCTATATTAGCTTGCGTAGCAGGGTGCGCGTACATTTGCTGATTCATAGCTGGTGCCACAGCCACTTTTGCAGGAGTTGCGAGTAATAACGTAGTAAGTAGATCATCAGCAATGCCTACCGCCATTTTTGCAATAATATTGCTGGTGGCAGGAGCAACTAAAATTAGATCAGCCCATTTGGCAAATTCAATATGTCCCATTGCAGCTTCTGCTGATGGGTCTAGCAATGAGTCAGACACCATTTCACCACTGACAGCTTGCATCGTTAACGGGGTAATAAAATGCTTTGCTGATTCAGTCATTACAACTTTAACGTCACAACCATGGTCTTTTAAACGTCTTACAAGTTCGGCACATTTGTAGGCTGCAATTCCGCCGCTAATACCCAGCACTATTTTTTTATTTGTTAAATTAATCATGGTTGTTTATCAATTTTATAAGATATGCTGGCTAAAATAACAAATCTTAGGCCTGACAGCTAAGATAAAATGCGTTTTATTGCGCTAATTTTTAATTTTGCATTACAGTTATATTGTACTGACCGTTTTCAAGGATGAACGATGCAATTAACCTCACTCCCTAATTCACTCAGACCGCGAGAAAAGCTGCTAGCAAAAGGCGCTAAGGCACTCTCTGATGCTGAGCTACTGGCTATATTTTTACGTACTGGCTTACCGGGTATGAATGCGATAGAGCTGGCACAACATCTGATCAATGAAAATAGAACCCTGCATAATTTGTTTAATGCCAGCATAGATGAGTTTTGTGCGCAAAAAGGGCTAGGAACAGCTAAATATGTACAGCTACAAGCGGTACTTGAGCTGAGTCAGCGTTATATGCAAGAAGGCTTTGTTCGCGATGCGGTTTTTAACTCGCCTCAAGCTGTATACGACTATTTAACCTTGCAAATGCGAGGGCTGCAGCAGGAGGTGTTTATGGTGTTGTATCTTGATAGCCAAAATCGTTTATTAAAAGATGAAATTTTATTTTATGGTACGATTAACGCCGCCAGTGTGTATCCGCGTGAAGTTGTTAAAGCGGCTTTAAAAAATAATGCAGCGACGGTTATTTTTTCACATAATCATCCCAGCGGTATTGCAGAGCCAAGTCAGGCCGATAAGCTAATTACCAATAAATTGTGCCAAGCGCTGCAATTAGTCGACATAAATGTATTGGATCATATTATTATTGGCGGTGAAAATTGTGTTTCGTTTGCCGAACGGGGACTTATTTAAGTTTATCGCTCGCAGATATGTGCTAAAAATGAGCGGTTTACTGTGTTTTGGCAAATTAGTTTAATTTAAATGCAGTTTTTACTTTCCCTAAGGGCATTCGATCTTTATAATTAGCCGCTATCAAATTTACACATGAGCTGGTTGGATAAGATCAGTATTTGATCTTTGCCTGTAAAAGCTGTATAAAGAGCGCCCTTCGATTTATCTCTAGGGCACAAATACATGGCCTTAGGGAAAATTAAGCTCGAGCGAAGTTATTGGAGATATATAGACATGTCTAAAGTATGTCAAGTTACAGGTAAGCGTCCAGCGGTTGGTAACCACCGTTCACACGCGAGAAACGCGACTAAACGTCGTTTCCTACCTAACCTACAAACACACCGTTTTTGGGTTGAAAGTGAAAAACGTTTTGTAACATTACGCACTACTACTAAAGGTATGCGTATTATCGATAAAAAAGGCATTGACACGGTTCTTACAGAAATCCGTGCTCGTGGCGAAAAAGTTTAAGGAACTGAATTATGCGCGATAAGATCCGTTTAGTTTCAACTGCTGGTACTGGTTTTTTCTACACTACCGACAAGAACAAGCGTAACATGCCTGAAAAAATGGAAATCAAAAAGTTCGATCCTAAGGCTCGTAAACATGTGATTTTCAAAGAAGCTAAAATCAAGTAATTTAGTTTTCTTTCAGAAATGTAAAAACCCAGCTTATGCTGGGTTTTTTGTTTTTAAAATCCACTCTATTATCCACCTACAATATACTCACCGTAATTGTGTCCATTTAATTAAACCGCTAACTGGCTTTTGCTAAGCACCATAGCTTATTTCTTTAATAACGGTATCAGTTGTTTGTAATACCAATCCGCAATAATACTTAATCATTTTACGGGGCTAAACGTGTCGCAACCTGCGTTAAAAAATTCTCGTTTAGAACAACTAAATAGCAAATTTTTTGCCTAGCTATCAACACGTTTTTCCAGCCTCAAAATAGACCACTTAATTAAGCGAATTGGTATAACCAAAGAAAACATAAAGAGTATTAAATGACTTTACGGGCTAAGCTGTTGGGTGTTGTGTATTTAAAGTGAGATTGTGATGGCGTACAAGCATGTCTGGAGAGGGAACGGGGGGTTTTGCTATGGGCTTTATTAGGGTATAAACTGTAAGTAGCCCTAAGGCTACTTACAGTGTGATTCTTATACTTTAAAGTTCTCTACTGATATTCTTAGCTCTTCGGCTAACTTAGCCACTTCTGAACTTGAAATATTCGTTTGTACAGCACCTTCTGCTGTTTGCTCGGCAATAGCAACAATAGACTCTAAGCGTTCACTGATCTCTTGTGATACTTGTTGTTGTTCTTGTGCTGCTGTTGATATCTCTTCACTGACATTGTGCGCTTGCGATACCGCAAGAGTAATTGAATCCAGTGCACTATTAGCTAAATCACTTTGCTCAACACACGAAACCGCGCGTTCTTTACCTTTTTCCATTGCCTTAACTGCTTCTTCAGCGCCCGACTGTAGTGATTCAATCATAGATTGAATTTCTTGTGTCGACTCTTGAGTTTTACTTGCAAGCGATCTTACTTCATCAGCTACCACAGCAAACCCTCGACCGTACTCACCGGCACGCGCTGCCTCAATCGCCGCATTAAGTGCAAGTAAGTTAGTTTGCTCAGCTATACCACGAATAACGTCTAAAATACTACCAATTGAGGCGCTGTCTTTGTGTAGTTTATTAATAACACTTGATGCTTCATCAACTTCGTAAGCGAGTTGTTCAATGGTTGCTTTATTTTGATTTGAAATACCTTTAACGCGTTCAGCTTCTTTATCGGCATTTTTGATTTCGCCTAGTGCTTGTTGAGCACTGTTGCTCACTGTTTGAGAAGTACTGCTCATTTCAGTGGTTGCGGTTGCCGCTTGCTCTACTTGCGCTTGTTGATTACTAATCGCTTTGCTTGATTCACCGGTAATTGTTGAGGTTTGCTCAGAAGCGGCAGCAAGTTGTGTTGAACGCGAAATAATACCGGTAATTAAGCTGCGTAAGCTATCAATTAAGGTATTACAGCTTTTCGATAATTCACCAAATTCATCTTTTGCGCTGTCATCTAAGCGTTGAGTCATATCACCACTGGCAACAATATCTAGAATGCGGTTAACTTCTGCTAATGGCTTAGTAATACGGTTAACCGTAATGATGGCTACAAGCACTGCGATGATAGTCGCAATAATCATACCTATCCAAGTCCATAAATTAGCTGAGTTTACATCGCTGCGAACGCCTTCTTGCAAAGTAAATGCAACGCCGCTTGCTTGTAGTACTAATTCGTCAATTTGGCTAAGTGCTGTTTTAGTGGCTTTTTCCGATTCTTCTAATTCACGTTCAGTTGTGCTGATTGCATCAATAAGGCGTTTTTTATTCGCTGAAAGGCTATCGTTACCTAAGATATTGCTTTCAAGCGTATCTACGTAGCCTTTTAGGTCGTTAAACAAGCCGCTATGGCTTTGCTCTATCGCGGGTTGTATTAATGCAACAGTACGAACGACTTCTTCAAAATAATACACTTGTTCATTTTTAATAATATCGAGCGTGTTAAGCGTTTTAACAGTTAACATATCGGTGCTGCTGGTAACCACAGACATAAAGTTATTTTCAAGGTTATTAGCTGCTTGGTAAGCACGCGGGTGGTTATCTTCTAAGCCATCAATATCAATAATATCAAGTACCATAGAGTTAGCGTCTTCAGCCGCGAGTTCAACAGTTTCTAATTGAGCTTTGAGCTTTTTATTAAGCACTAACTGAGTGTTTTTGTCTTTCAGCAGACTCTCTATAATGTTTAAAAAACTTAAGTAGGTTTTTTCAACGTCAAGGCTGCTCTTATTTAATTGTGGGTCATCTTTTACTACCTGTTGTAGCTCGCGATGTAACTTATCAAATAGTTGTTTTTGTTCTTCTATTTGTGCTTTTATTGGCGCTAGCTCTTGAGCAGATGAAGTGTGAAAACTGGCTTGAGCAGCTTTACTCATCAAAATAAATTCAGCTTGTAATTGAGCGCTCTTGTTTAATGCCGGAAGCGATAGCTGATTAACTTTTTGAGTTGAACGATCTATATTTGCTATTTTTATTAAAGAGTTACCGCCAATAATTAAAAGTAATAAAGTGATAAATATAAAACCACCCCAAATACGTTGACTCACTGTTAGATTCATATGGTTTTCCATTCAAAAATACGTCTATTAAAACTTATCGGCGCTTTCAACAATAAGTTAAGTAATTAAAAATAATTAATTTTTACTGTTAATAGTTAGTTGCTAAATTTACCGTGAAACTTCATCACACACTAAGCATACATAATTCAACTATTCGACTATGAATATAAAATAATACAAGGCAATTCTCCTCGTCCTTAATTAGATTAAGGGAGTGTTGCTATTTTTTACACTTAGTTGTGAATGGTTTGTAATTATGTAATTTAACATGCACTCTTAAACTTAACAGATGTATTAACTTTTTTCAGTTTATTTAGACAAAAGTTGTGATTTTTCTGAAAATTTTTGTTTGCTTTGTAAATCTATTAAGGTCATTGAGCCGCCCCAGACGCAACCTGTGTCTAGAGCGTACAGGTGTTTGTAGGGAGTTTGACCTTCAAGGGCAGCCCAATGACCAAAAATAAGGTCATGTTGAGCGTTAACGATTTTAGGGTGAGAAAACCAAGGAACTAATGAGTGGCTATTGGTTGTTGCTTCTTTTGCATTAAGATTAAGCAAATTATCAGGCGTAATAAAGCGCATACGGGTGAAATAATTAACGATATAGCGAAACTTTGCAGCGTCATCGAGCTGCTCACTCCATGAAAGTGGGTGAGGCTGATACATGTTTTTTAAGAAGTATTGAGCGTTGTCAGCACCATAGCATTGCTGCGCGAATTGGGCATGCTGAATGGCTTGCTCGCATGACCAATCAGGATTAAGTCCTGCGTGAGAGATAAAACAATCATACTGCTCTAAATAAAGAGCTAAAGGCTGAGTTTGTAAAAACGCGATGTACTCGGGGAGTTTACTGCTGTTGAACAGTGTCGTTAGTTTGTCTTTAGGGTTGGGTGCAACATTATTTAAATAACAGGCAATCATGTGTAAGTCATGATTGCCTAATGTGACGCTAACGCTGTCTTGATGTTGATAAATATAATCAAGGCACGCTTTGGAGTCTGGGCCGCGAGCAACAATATCACCTACTAGGTAGAGGTGGTCTTTGCTGGGGTTAAAGTCGACTTGCTTTAACAATAAATTAAATTCGTTAAAGCAGCCTTGTAAATCACCTATTGCGTAGTCAGCCATTAGTCGCTGTTTTAATCAGTGTAAGATATTAGGGCAAGCTAAACGAAACACATTTATGGGTGCTTCAAACTCAGCACCAAACTCGTTTCGTAAAGTGTAATGCCCTTGCATGGTGCCTACGGGAGTGTCTAATATTGCACCACTGGTGTATTTGTAACTTTCACCAGGGGCTATATCTGGGGTTTCACCCACCACACCTTCGCCTTGCACTTCTACTTCTTTACCGTTGGCATCGGTAATTAACCAATAGCGGCTAAGTAGTTTTGCACTACATAAACTGTGGTTTTTTATAGTAACGGAGTAAGCAAATACAAATTTATCAAGTTCAGGTTGCGATTGCTCTTCTACATAAAATGTTTCTACAGATACCTTTACAGGTGATCCCATATTACTGCTTGTTGTCATAAATCCAGTTAGCTATATCAATAAATTGTTGTAACGACAGGCTCTCAGCACGCAAGGTAATATCAATGCCAATGCTGGTTAACTCTTCAGCGGTTAAAAGGTTGCCTAGGCTGTTGCGAAGTGTTTTACGACGTTGATTAAACGCTTCTAAACAGACTGTATTTAATATTTTAACGCTCTTAGCTGTGCGCTGCTCTGCCTTTTTGGGGATTAAGCGAATAACCGCAGAATCTACTTTAGGTGCAGGTTTAAAGCACTCTGGTGGTACTTCTACTACAGGCATCGCATTACAGTAGTATTGAGTCATTACACTCAAGCGGCCAAAGGTTTTGCTGCCTGGGCCTGCAACCATGCGTTTTACCACTTCTTTTTGCAGCATAAAGTGCATGTGCTCAATATGATCGGCAAATTCAAAAAGGTGAAACAACAAAGGAGTAGAAATGTTGTACGGTAGGTTACCAAATACTTTTAGCTTTTTGTCGTCTTTAACTAGGCTTGCAAAATCAAACTTCATTGCATCGCCTTGGTTTACGGTTAATTTAGGCCCTAAAAAAGGGTGTTCAATTAAACGTTGGGCTAAATCTTTATCTAGCTCAACAACCGTTAAATGGCCACTTAAATCGGCTACAGGCTCAGTAATAGCGCCAAGGCCTGGGCCAATTTCGACTAAATTATCTTGCGGCTTGGGATCAATAGCGGTGACAATTTTATCGATGATTGATTCATCGAATAAAAAGTTTTGGCCAAAACGTTTACGGGCGCGGTGTCCTAAATGTACTTTATCGGTCATTGATTCTGTGCTTTTTCATGGGCGAGCTTAATTGCTTCGCGGATCGCTAATTCAAAACTGCCAACATCAGCATCGCCTGTACCGGCTAAATCAAGCGCAGTACCGTGGTCGACTGAAGTGCGGATAAATGGAAGGCCAAGAGTTATATTCACTGACTTACCAAATCCTTTGTATTTTAGCACAGGTAATCCCTGATCGTGATACATAGCCAGTACTGCATCGGCTTCATTTAGGTATTTATCTTGAAATAATGTATCTGCTGGTAAAGGACCGATTAAGTTCATCCCTTCAGCTCTTAATATGTCAAGTGTAGGCGTTATCGTGTCGATTTCTTCGCGGCCTAAATGGCCATCTTCACCAGCGTGCGGGTTTAAGCCACAGACTAAAATACGCGGTTGATCAATACCAAACTTGGTTTTTAAGTCATGATTAAGAATATTAGCCACTTTAACCAGACGCTCTTGGGTAATAGCACGAGCAACATAAGCAAGCGGGATATGCGTTGTTACTAATGCAACTCGCAGCCCTTCGGTAGCCAATAACATAACAACATCAGCGGTGCCCGACTGTTGAGCAAAGTACTCAGTGTGGCCACTAAAAGAAATACCGGCTTGGTTAATAATACCTTTATGAACAGGGCCAGTAACAACGGCATCAAAAGTGCCGTCCATATTCTTCTCACTGGCGATACGCAGTGTGTCTAATACGTATTGACCGTTTGCGTCATTTAGCACACCCAGTTCAACTGACTCGGCTAAATCAATCTGTTTTATATATAAGCTGCCAGCCGTTGTAGGCATGGCTTCGGCGCTTTCATCAAATTCAATTAATTTAATGTTTAAACCTAAATGTTTAGCGCGCTGCTTTAGTAGCGATGCATCTGCAATCGCTACTAGCTGTGCATCCCAGCTGTGCTGTGCCAGTTTTAATAGCAAGTCAGGGCCAATGCCAGCAGGCTCACCAGGGGTTACCGCAATTCTTAAGGTCATAATTATTCGTCTGTTGGGAAAATTTCAACATGGGCTTGTTCGCGCATTTCTTGCTGCCAGTTAAAGCTTTCTTCTTTAAATTTACGATTAAACAACATGCCATGTGCACGATTACGTTTAGCTTGCTCGGTTTTATCAGCAACGCGTGTATCTAATAACTGTACAATGTGCCAACCATACTGGGTTCTAAATGGTTCGCTGATTTCGTTTTGATCAAGAGATAGTAATGTATCTCTAAACGCAGGTACGTAGGTAGTTGGATCAGTCCAGTCGTATTGTCCGCCTTTAAGTGCTGAGCCTGGATCTTGCGAGTGCTCTTTAGCTAGTTCTGCAAAGTCAGCATTTCCAGCACGTAAATCCTTAACAAAGCCAGTTAGCATAGTGCGGGCTTTTTCTTCGCTTAAAATAATTGAAGGCTTAATAAGAATATGACGAGATTTAACTTCTGTGGTTTCTACTACTTGGCGACCACGTACGTCTTGCACCTTAATAATGTGAAAACCTGCGCCAGAGCGAAGCGGGCCAATAATCGCATCTTTCTTTTGACCTTTTACAGCTTCTGCAAATAAAGATGGCATTTCGTTAATGCCCATCCAGCCTAATTGACCTCCCTCAAGCGCTTTTGAGCCACTTGATGAAGAAATAGCAATACGCTTAAATTCTTGGCCGTCTTGCAGCAGTTCAATTACTTTATCTGCGCGTGTTTTTGCAGAGCTTACGTCGTCTGCACTTGCCCCGCTTGGAATATCGATAAGAATATGACCAATATCGTATTCTTCGGCATTTTGGCCTTGGCTATCCATAATTTTTAGTAAGTTATCAATTTCTTGGTCACTTACATATATACGGCGGTCTACGTTTGCACGCGTTACTTGTTGCGTGGTTATCTCTTTACGAATTTCTTCACGGTAAGCTTGAAAGCTCTCACCCGACGCTTCAATAGTACGACGTAAATCAGCAATTGTACCGCCTTGCTCTTTGGCCATGTTGGCAAGTGTTTGGTCAAGCTGGCTATCTGAAATCTCTAAGCCCATGCGCTCAGCCATTTGCATCATTAGCGTTTGATTAACTAAGCGCTCAATTGCTTGTACACGTAGTGTTTCGTCTTTTGGCAGCTGTTGGTCTTGTTCTTCTGCTTGTTTTTTAACACGATCAACAATGGTATCTACTTCACTTTTTAAAATAACGCCTTGGTTTACAATACCAATCACTTTATCTATTTCGACCGGTGCGGCGAATGCACTTTGGCATAAGCTAAACGTTAAAACTGCTGATGTTAATAATTTTTTTAAATTCATATTCTTTTTACTACTCTTACTAATAGTACTGTTGTAATGCTAAAGGCGACTAGATTGATATAGTTATTTGTAAATTTTTACTATACAAAATGCAGCTTAGTCATTAAGAAAATACGGCCTACGATAACCAAAAATACCTTGTTGTAATAATTTTTGAGCATCATAACGGCTTTTACTACCAAGCCCTTTTAATACAAAATTCAAACGAATGCTTGAATCAAAAGTGGCTTGGGGTTGCCCAATTGACTGATTTAAATCAGTTTCAATTTGGCGGTGGCCAGTAATTTGGAACGCCCAACAGCACGATTCATACTGTAATCCACTAAATACTTCAATACTGCGGTTATTATCAAGGTCGCGATGGTAACTTGCAATAAATTGCCATTCGTCACTAATAGGGATGCTTGTAAATAAGCCCGCTTGTTCGATTGTATTTCCTGAGACATCATTTGCATAGCGATGGTTCAATTGAACCAGCTGATTATCGTCACCTTTATAATCTAAGGTTAAATTTGACTGGATAATTTGCTTGCCATCCGTGTCGTACTGAATTCCACCCGACAAATACCAGCGGCGATGCCAATGTAACATGGTTTGCGCTGCAAACAAGGCATTGTAGTTACTGTCGCTATTCAGCCCTTGCTCTGTGGGCTTGGCTGAATCACTTAAATAAAATATTTGGCCAGCACTGAAATTAAATACTTCTTCATTTTTATTATCAAATAAACGGGTGGTTGCCCCAAGCGTAAACTGATTTGCAGCGGCAATACGGTCAACACTTGAAAAACGCGCATCTCTAAATAAGCCAAAAAAGTCATCTTGTAATTTAGTGGTATCGTATAAGCCAATGTCAGACTGATCTTTGTTAGGCGTATATAAATACTGAATTTGTGGCTCTAAGGTTTGAATACCATCGTCGATAAAAATTGAGGTATCACGCTCAAAGTTAAGCTGAGAATATAAGCGCACTTTTGGCAATGTGCGCGAAACATTATCGCTATACTGTGTACCCTGTAAATCACCGTCTTGTTTATAGTTAGTTTGCAATAAACTCACTTCAGATAAAAACGACCAGGCGTATTCTTTGTAATCAAAGCGTGCTTTTGGTTCTATATGCACGCGAGTTGCTTGATCAATAACCGCTGAGCTATTAGTAAAGTGGCTCAGCTCCCCTGAAACAGTAAAATCGAAGTAATCAATTTTCCACGGCGTAGTTTGTGTAAAGCTAACTTGAGGTAAGGCTGTATATGACTCTAAGTGGTCACCGAGTACTTCAAAGTTTTGTATTTTTATATCAGTACGCCACATCTCGCCCATGTGAGTTAGTGAGCCGGTACGATAAAGCTGAGTATCGGTTTTACTTGCATAAGTTGAGTTTAAATCAGTGAGGTAGTTATCATCACTGACATTGGTAATATCAATACTGGCTCGCCAGTCTTCGCCTATATAGCTTTTTTGTTGCCAATGAAACAAAAAACGCTCGTCAAGCTCAGGCTCTGAGTCATCTTTATTTAAGTATTCGACAGCCACTAAACCTTGGTGTTCTGGAGTTAGATATCTAAATTCAGTTTGTAGCTGTAAACCTTTACGTGACATATAACGCGGCGTAATGGTTGCATCATAGTTTGGAGCAATATTCCAATAATAAGGCGTAATAGTCTCTAACCCATAACGATCTGAACTTGAAAAGCTGGGCGTTAATAAGCCTGACTTACGGCGCTCATCGAGTGGGAAAGTAAAATAAGGTAAATAGAGTACTGGCGTGTCTAAAATACGTAGCACCGCATTGTAGGTTTCACCCCAGCCTTCTTCTCGTGATAAATTAATTTCGTCGGCTTCAATAGCCCACACAGGCGTATTACCTGGGCAAGCAGTAAAGCTTGCATTCATCAGCATTAAGCCAGACTTGTCGATGGTGAGTTTTTCCGCGCCGCCTTTGCCTTGCTGTTGTGTTAGGCTGTATTGTGCGCCTAATAAGCTAAATGCTGAGTTATTTAAATCGGCGTTTAAGCCCGCACTTTGAACTTTACTCACATAATCGCGATAGGTAATAGGGCCGGTGGCATTGAGTAAGCCGCGTTGTTTATCAATCAGTGCTGATTGTGCGGACAAACTCATGTTAACGGTGTTAATATCAACATTACCAGTAAATTCAGCGCTTTGTGTGCCTAAAAGCTCAACGTCATCAGCGCTGATATCAACCGTTCCAAGCTCAAGGCCAGCTAGCGGTTGCCAAGCTCTGGTTTGCATTGAAGTGCCACAAAAGTTGTGTGTCAGTTCAGTTTCGGCAAGCGATGGTGCGCTCAGTACGCTTAGCATCAAAATGCCCCAGGTTTTGCTCATTTATCGACCTTTATGCTCTGTGATTAGTTACAAGCTATACATAATAAAGGAAAACAATAGCAAAGTAATTAGTGAAAAATAGATAGCTTATAAAATGACACGTTTTGAGAGTTTACAACAGTTTATTAATACTCACTTTAGTGAGCAATCCTGCGCGCTTAATGCAATAACCGCAGATGCCAGTTTTCGCCGTTATTATAGGTTAAGCGCTGAAAGTAAAAGCTTTATTGTGATGGACTCAGATCCAAAAAAAGTTAACAACGTCCCTTATATTGCATTAAATAAGGTGTTTTCTGAGCAGGGGTTTTTATTACCATCCATTATTCATAGTGATGAGCAGCAAGGTTTTTTTATTTTAAGTGATTTGGGTAACACCCATTTAGCTGACTTGCTTGATGATGCCAATCGCAGCGAGCATTACCAGCAGCTGATCAGTTTAAGTGCCAAGTGGGCTAAAACGCCTAAAGCTCCGTCAATGAATCCGTATGACCATGACTTTATTGCACTTGAGCTGGATATTTTTAAAAATTGGTTAGTTAATGATTTTATTAGTACAGAGCTCAGTGCTGAGCAACAAAATATATGGCAAACAAGTGCTGCGCTGCTAATCAATACACTGCTTGAACAACCTACAGTGACTATGCATCGCGATTACCACAGCCGTAATATTATGCGCTGCGAGCAACAATGGGCAATTATTGATTATCAAGACGCGGTACAAGGTCCGTTATGTTATGACTTAGTCTCGCTTTTAAGAGATTGTTATTTTAAATTGCCCAACGACGAGCTGACTCATTTACTTGAGCTTGGTTATGACGAATTTAAGCGCCAAAGTTTAATAACTAACGAGTCATTCGCACAATTTAAGTATTGGTTTGATTTAACCGGCTTGCAGCGCCATTTAAAAGCAGCGGGTATTTTTTGTCGCTTGTATTTACGGGATGGTAAAAAAGGTTACTTAGCGAATATACTACCGACACTAACTTATATTGTTGAAGTGGCGGCAGAGTACCCAGAGCTTAGTGATTTGTCTGATTGGGTAAAAAGTTACGTGGTACCAAAAGTACAGCAGCGGTTAAAAGAGGAGCAACTATGAAGGCCATGATCTTAGCTGCAGGACGCGGTAAACGTATGATGCCGCTCACCGCACAGTTGCCAAAACCTATGTTATGTGTGGCAGGTAAACCGCTAATTGAGCATCATATTATGCGCTTAAAAACAGCTGGTATTACGCAAATTGTGATTAACCTCGCCTGGCAAGGAGACAAAATAAAAACCTACTTTGCAGATGGCAGTGCATGGGGTGTAAGTATTACCTATAGCCAGGAAGTAACTGGCGGGCTTGAAACTGCAGGCGGTATTATTCAAGCACTTCCTTTATTAGGTGAGTCATTTATTGTTATTAATGGTGATGTTTACAGCGACTACGATATTAGTGCATTAATGCAGCTGCATTTACAGCCAAAAGAAGCGCACATTGTATTGGTTGAAAATCCTGCGCATAACCCAGAAGGCGATTTTACCCTAAGCCACTTACCTAATAGTGAACAGCGCTATACTTTTTCTGGAATTGGCCGTTATCAGGCTGATTTCTTTGAAGGGCTGGCCCCAGGTATTCTCCCGCTAGGGCCTTTACTGCGTGAAAAATTAAATGAACATTTAGTCTCCACTGAACTCTATATTGGCCAATGGGACGATATAGGCACACCAGAGCGTTTATCGACTCTTAACCAACAATTAGCGCCATAAGCTAAATATAAAACACTAGAGGTAAGTTTTAATATGTGGGGAAAAATTCTCGGTTTCTGTTTTGGTTTTATGTTTGGCAAAATATTTGGCGCCATTTTAGGCTTATACCTAGGCCATATGTTTGATAAAAGTCTAAAGAAAGACTTTGATCAGGCTGGCGGCTTCTCTAACCTTTTTAAAGGCGATGATGTTAACGAGCGCCAAGCACTGTTTTTTTCTAGCTGCTTTGCAGTAATGGGGCATATCGCCAAGTCAAATGGACGAATAAGCGAAACCCATATTAAAGCTGCGACGCTATTTATGGATGAAATGGGCTTAAAAGGCGAAGAGCGCCGTGAAGCTCAACAAGCGTTTCAATCAGGTAAAGATAGCGACTTTTCTCTCAAAGACACGGTTTATGACTTTAAAGAACGTTTTGCTAAACGTTACGATTTACTGCAGTTATTTTTAGAAATTCAAATTCAAATGGCGTTTTCTGATGGCGTGCTTGCCGCACAAGAAAAGCAATTATTACAAGAAGTCAGCAAACAGTTGGGTGTATCTAAAGCACACTTTGCCTTTGTACTAAAGCGTTATCAAGCAGAGTTTAATTTTAGGCAGCAACAACAGCGCTTTAGGCAGCAGCAAAGTCAAAGTAGTAGTTACCGAGAAGGCTCAGGACATCATGTACCGCCAAGTAATGATATGAATCGCTCGCAGGCATTGGCCTTATTGGGATTAAATAAAGACGCGTCGCAACGTGATATTAAAGTAGCGTACCGAAAGCTTATGGCTCAGCACCATCCTGATAAACTGGTATCGCAAGGTTTACCTAAGCATATGATGGAAGTCGCGGTTAAAAAAAGCCAAGATATTCAAGCTGCTTACGAGTATTTAAAAAAGGCGGCGTAAAAAGCCGTCTATTTCTTTGCTCAAGCGTGCATGTTGCTGCGGCGCGTCGCGCAATCCAAACAGCTGGCGCTGGCGGTAATCAAACTTTGCATTACGGTTAACCCAACGCTGACGGTTTTTAAGGTTCATTAAAATATCGTTACTGTCTGTAGCAAAATAAATATCCAACAAAGCAGGGGTGACCAAGGATGTTATTTGGCTTAACTTGGCATTGCGTTTTGTATTAGGAAGGTAACTACTCAAACTAATGAAGGCGTTTATTTTTAAGTCTGCAAATTCAGCGTAGTGCTCCAACAACACCCCAGAACTGGTGCCTTGTGCAATAACAACAATATTGTCAGACTCCATTGCTGCCTGCTGATACAAGGCTTCGTAGCGAGCGAGCAGCTTTAACTTGTAGTTATCCACGACCTCGGTATTTACTTGCTCAACATAGTCGGCATGATGAGGCTGTTTTTGTGTGCTGGTGTCAGGCTCAGTATTTGCGTTGGCTGTTTCATTATTTGTGCCCACAGAATCATTAATCGTTTTTGCTGTGTCATCTTGGGCTGCTTGCCAATCTACATCAGGAACTGTCATCGCATAAGAAGTGTACCCATGATTATTCAGCTCTTTACGCAAAAAGTTCATGCCGGAATTGTTTGTGGGCGTTGATTGCCAGTCAGGAATGAGTATGACTACCCCTCTAAAGTCGGCGCTCATATATTCACTGTATAAAGTTAAAAACTCAGTATCACCAACTAAAATAGACTTTACTTCATCACTTTGGGCTAGGCGAGAGATATCCGCATCAATATTTTTTGAAAAGGGAGGAGGAGCGATATACTCAGCACTAAGCACTTGAAAACTGATTAATGCACAGCCAAGCGAAAGAGTAGTAATAATGACTTTAAACATCTGCGTAATAAACATAATAAGCTTTTAATTTAAATCTTATTTATGTATCGGCGTAGCACTCTTAAAGTTTAGCTATTTACTGCAAATAACTAAAAGATTAATCCGTATTAAAAGTCGGGTTCAGCTTCAAAAGTAAGTACTTGCTCCGTTACAGGGTGTTTGAGTTGTAGCATTTGTGCATGCAGCTGTAGGCGAGGAGCCGCAGCAAGTGCGTCTTTGTGGGCATATAAACGATCGCCTAAAATAGGGTGGCCTAAGCTTAGCATATGTACTCGCAGCTGGTGGGAACGCCCTGTAATCGGAGTAAGCTCTACACGGGTTGCCTGTGCTTCACGTTCAAGCACTTTAAAATGCGTGAGTGAAGGTTTGCCATTGTCGTGATCAACCATTTGCTTAGGACGGTTCGGCCAATCACAAATAAGCGGTAAATCAACGGAGCCGGTTTCACTTTCAAGTTGCCCATAAACTCGCGCAATGTAACGCTTTGCCGTTTCACGCTCTTGAAATTGCATACTTAAATGGCGGTGAGCGGCTTTGTTCATTGCCAAGCAAAGTATCCCTGAGGTAGCCATATCTAAACGGTGAACAATTTTAGCCGTAGGAAAAACACGGTTGACGCGATTAATTAAGCTATCGGCATGTTTTGGGTCTTTACCTGGTACGGTGAGTAACTCGCTAGGCTTATTTACAATAAGTAAATCATCGTCTTGAAACAGTATAGTTAAATACGGGCTCATAGGGGGATTGTAATTAACTAACACGGCAGACCTCAGTGATTTTGAAGTGCGCTATTTTAGTGGAGCGAGCGCAAAGGCTCAAGTAAAAAGCGCGATATAAATATCGCGCTTTTTTCAATACACACGCTAGTTAATCTTTAACTAACGACTGACAGCTTATAGCTAACAGCTAGATCCCTTAGTGCGAAACCACAATTAAACGAATGGCATCGAGTTTTAACTGCGCTTTTTCAATATGTGCGGTTAGCTCATTGCGCTGTTTGTCGTAAAAAGTAATTTCTTCTTGGCGAATATTTGGGTTTATTTGTTTAAGTGCCTCTAAACGCTGCTGCTCTTCACTCAACGATGTTTGCATTTTAGTTAATGACTCTGCGCGAATAACATCCAGCTTTTGTTGAGCCATGTCTTTTGCTGTGTTGATCATTGGATGAACCGCACTTTGTAATGCACCGGCTAATTTACTTGCTGTTTGGCGACCTACCGCAGATAACTGTTGATTAAAGCCATCAAAGCCAACGTTTTCGCCTAAGTTATTACTGCTCTTATCGAGTAAAATACGAATAGGCGTAGGCGGTAAAAAGCGGCCCACTTGCAGTACTTTTGGTGCCATTGCTTCGGCAACAAAGATTAGCTCAACAAAGAATGTTCCTGGTGGTAACTTTTTGTTTTTAAGTAACGCCACTGACGCACTACCAAAGTCATCATCGCAAATCATGTCCATAGTGCCTTGCACCATAGGATGATCCCAACTAATAAAGTGAACATCTTCTTGTGAAAGAGCGGTATCACGGTCAAAGGTCACCGTCATGCCATCTTCTTTTAAAGCAGGGAATGACGCGTTAAGCATATGCTCAGTGGGTTTTAAAATAATGGTGTTTTCACCTTTATCTTCTTGGCTTACGCCAAAGGTGTCGAACACATTGATCATGTAACTTGGTAGCTCAAATTGATTATCGAGTTTTTCAATGTCAGCTACAAGTGAATCAGCAGCGCCTTGCCCTGATGAATGCAGTTCTAGTAGGCGATCTCGGCCACTTTCCATTTGCTTACGTAATACTGCATTCTTTTGTGCTACTTGCTCAAGCAATGGGTCTAGCTCATCTTCGTCACAATTATGAGCTGCAATATATTCAAGTAAGTCTTCGCTAAACTCTTTATATAATAACTGCCCTGTGGTTGAAGTGCTTTCAAATGCATCTAGGCCTTCGTTGTACCAACGTAATAATACTTCCTGTGCCGTATTTTCAAAGTAAGGCACATGAATGTTCACATCTTGTGTTTGTCCTATGCGGTCTAAGCGACCAATTCGTTGCTCAAGTAAATCTGGGTTGAGCGGTAAATCAAACAACACTAAATGATGTGAGAATTGGAAGTTACGGCCTTCTGAACCAATTTCAGAACACAATAATATTTGAGCATTATCGTATTCATCGGCAAAGAATGCCGCGGCGCGGTCTCGTTCAATTATCGACATGCCCTCGTGGAAAACGGAGGCTTTAATTGCTTCGCGTTCACGTAATATTTGCTCAAGGCTGATTGCGGTTTCGGCTTTAGCACAAATGAGTAATACTTTTTCACGTTTGAGAGTTTTCAGCGTTTCGATAAGCCAATCTACACGGGGGTCAAATAAACCCCAGCTGGCGCTTTCACCTTCAAACTCTTGAAATATTTTTTCAGGGAAAAGTGCACGTTGTGCACTGAGTTCAGCATTTTGAATGCCGCTCATATTACCTAGTACAGTCATTGCTGTTTTGTATTGCTTAGGTAAAGCCATAGGGTAGGCGTGTAATTTACGACTTGGGTAACCATCAATACCACTGCGACTATTTCTAAATAAGATGCGCCCAGTACCGTGACGGTCTAAAAGCATATTTAAAATTTCTTTACGTGCTTCAAGGTCGCCTTGTTGTGCTGTTTCAAGAATATCGGTGATATCCGTTTCTTTTAATAGCTCAATCAAGGTTGCTTTAGCGTTATCATCTAATGATTGCTCTTGCAGTAGTTGGTTAGCAGCTTCGGCTACATCTTTGTAGTTTGCTTCTTCTTCTTTAAATACGTCGTAGTCGTAAAAGCGATCTGGGTCGAGCAGTTGTAAGCGTGCAAAGTGGCTACGATGACCCAGTTGGTCTGGCGTTGCTGTTAATAAAATTAACCCCGGAATGTCTTGGCTCAGCTCAGCCATACGTTGGTATTCGGCACTAGGTTTATTGTTGTTAATGCTTAAATGATGGGCTTCATCAATGACTAATAAGTCCCAGTCGGCCAACGTAGCTTGTTCAAACCAACGTTTTTTCTTAGTTAAAAACTCAAGGCTGGTAAGCACCAGTTGCTCGGTATCAAATACGTTAGGTGAATCAGCAAACGCTTCGTCGCAGCGCTCTTCATCAAAAATAGAAAAACGTAAATTAAAACGGCGTAGCATTTCTACTAACCATTGGTGCTGCAAGTTCTCAGGTACTACAATGAGCACACGGCTGGCGCGACCAGTAATAATTTGTTGATGTAAAATCATGCCAGCTTCGATGGTTTTACCCAAACCTACTTCGTCAGAAAGTAATACACGTGGCGCAAAACGTTTACCTACTTCTTGGGCAATATAAAGCTGATGCGGAATAAGGTTGGCACGTTGGCCAATTAAACCTTTAATAGGTGACTGTTGGCGTTCAAATTGGTGTAACCAAGTTTGGTAGCGCAAAGTGTATCGATCAAAGCGGTCTACTTGGCCTGCAAATAAACGGTCTTGTGGTTTATTAAATTTAATAAAATGGTCTAAAAAGGTTTCTTTTAATTGTACTTTTTCACCGTTATCAATACGTTCACCGTGATAGCACAGTAATTCGCCTTGTACTTCAATTGACTCAACTTGTAATTCCCACTCCTCAACGCTTCGGATCACATCACCAGGATTAAATGCTACGCGGGTTACCGGAGCTTCTGCAGAAGAATAAACACGGTTTTCACCACTGGCAGGAAATAAAATGCTGACCTGGCGGCCATCAATGGCAACAACGGTGCCCAATCCTAAATCTGACTCTGTATCACTGATCCAACGCTGACCTAAGGAAAAATTCATGTATGTCTCGTCTATGAAGAAAAAGGCGGCTATGTTACCTGTTAGATAACACCACTGCAAGGCGCTATTTGCCTGACTTTTAATTAATTTTATAAGTGTGAATTATTCCTATCTATAAGCACTGATTAGTGCGCCGATTTTGTAGGAAATTCAAACTAAATGATATTTGTCATAAAACAGACTTTTATGACAAATAGACTAAACTCAAATTATACCTAAGTAATTAATCAAGTTTATTAGTCACACTGATTAGTTTATTGGGTATAGCATAAAAATCATAAAACGTAAGGAAAGTGCTATGGAAAAAGCTTCGAACCTTGATAGTAAAATGTATGTGCTAGATACCAATGTATTGCTTCATGAACCCCTCGCGTATTTGTCATTTCAAGAACACCAAGTGGTTATTCCAATGACTGTATTGGAAGAGCTTGATCACATTAAAGATAGAAAACACGATGTAAGTCGCGATGCCCGAGTGGCCATTCGTGGACTTGATGGAGTGCTCAGCCAGGCCTCTCCCGAGCAAATGTTACAAGGGGTTGCGCTACCAAGTAATAAACAAGGCGGATTAACGGGAAGCTTACTGATTGTAAATGACCATTTATTTGCCGATTCTATTTCCGGCTTACCGGGTAATGAAAACGACCACCGCATTATTAATTGCGCGGTGCACTTACAAAATCAGCACAGTGATAAAAAAGTCATACTGGTTACTAAAGATATCAACATGCGCTTAAAAGCCAAAGGGGCGGGGCTTAAATATGTTGAAGATTACCGTACCGATCAGCTTATTGACGATATCGCCTTACTTACCAGCGGCTATAAAAAAATTACTGGTGATTTTTGGCAGCATGTTGGCGAGTGTAACACTGAGCAACACGGGCGTGAAACAGTCCATCATATTCCTAAAGATTTAATCCCAGATGTGTTTTGTAATGAGTATTTACTTGATGATGGCGATCAGTTTGCCGCTAGAGTCAAATCTTACGATGGTGAGCATATTACCATTAAAGATATTGGAGCAGAGCGACTAATGCATCAAAGCGCCTGGGGAATAAAGCCAAAAAATATTTACCAAGCAATGGCACTAGATGCACTGCTCGATACTTCTATTGAACTTGTTATTTTAACCGGCCCTGCGGGATGTGGTAAAACCTTACTCGCGCTTGCTTGTGCACTGGAAATGGTGATAGAAAAAGGTGTTTACGATAAAGTGATTGTAACCCGAAACACCCCTGAAATTGCCGAATCAATTGGCTTTTTACCTGGCACCGAAGAAGAGAAAATGGCGCCTTGGCTGGCTGCCATAACCGATACCTTAGAGGTGCTGCATAAAGGAGATGAGAACCCTGTTTCAAGCCGTAATTACATTATGGAAAAAGCCAATGTTCAGTTTAAATCGGTGAACTTTATGCGTGGGCGAAGTATTCAAAATGCGGTGGTGATTTTAGATGAAAGCCAAAACTTAACGGCTTCTCAGCTCAAAACCATTATTACCCGTTGTGGTGAAGGAACTAAACTTATTTGTACCGGAAATTTAGCACAAATAGACAGTAACTATTTAACCGCTGTTACCTCTGGACTTACCTATATTGTGGAGCGATTTAAGCACTTTGAAGGCGGCGCTACTGTTAATCTTAATGGTGTAGTAAGAAGTCGGCTAGCGTCATTTGCAGAGGAGAATTTATAAGTGTTCTTTGGCTCGATAATCTACTATTTTATTATCGAGCCAAAAATTAAGTATTTAATCTAGGTGATTCATCGCTTATTAAAGCGCTTAATTACACGTCAACAGTTTGACGTTTAATTAATACGTATACCTAGCTTGTCAAATATCTACTCATCGATCTTCAGAAAAAAGATATGAATTTATTTAAAGCTATGCCAGGTCTATTTAAGTTCATTACTTGTTCATATCTCGTTAGGCATTTTTGATAAATAATAAGCTTTGACTGTATTAAACAGTAATTGATACATTCTTTTTATAGGAGCGTACGTTATTAAATGTGAAGGGGTAACCATACTAGTGAAATGGTACGCTTAGTGCATAGTTTAAAAGGGATAGCAGGAAATTTAGGTTTTAACCGATTATTATTGTGTGCTCAACACACTGAGCAAATATTAAAAGCGGATGGCAAGCACGCTGCAGCTGCAATTAAATAATTAATAATACAGTTAGAGCGAGTGCAAATTTATATAAAAAGTTTAGATGTAAGCAATGATAAATAAAGCAAAAATATTAATTGTAGATGACGATGCGCTTAACCGAATCATTTTAGAAAGAACTTTAAGTGATGAGCATGAGGTTTACTTAGTGGCAAGTGGCGAAGAGGCGTTGACATTTGTTAAGCATACGCAAGTAGATTTAATTATTTTAGACATCATGATGCCTGGCATGAATGGTTACGACGTGCTGGTGGAACTTAAAGAAAGTAGCCTTAGCCATGCGATCCCCATTATTTTTATCTCAGCGAACAGCTCTCATGAAGACGAAGCAAAAGGTTTAGAATTAGGCGCAATGGATTACATTGCAAAGCCATTTTGTGCCTCAATTGTTAAAGTGCGTGTACGCAATCAACTACTTATTAAGCAAAAAAACGATTTATTAGAAATGCTTGCGTCTATTGATGGTTTAACAGAAATACCTAACAGACGTTATTTAGATGAAAATTTAGAGCGAGAGTGGCGAAGAAGTAAGCGTAATAACTCTTCCATGTGTGTATTGCTTATCGATATTGACCACTTTAAGCGCTATAACGATTGTTACGGTCATCGTGCTGGCGATGAGTGTTTAAAAGCTGTGGCGCAAACTCTAGCGGCGCAATGTGAGCGCGGCAGTGATTTTGTTGCCCGTTATGGTGGTGAAGAGTTTGTAGCCGTATTACCAGAAACAAATCAGCAAGGGGCTATTGCATTTGCTAATAAGTTACGTGAAGCCATTAATGATTTGAATATAGAGCACAACGCATCGTTAAATGCTTCACACATTACTATTAGCATTGGTATTGCCTCAAGTGAGAGCAGTCAAGCATACACAGAGAAGGTATTGCTAGAAGAAGCTGACTCAGGTTTATATAATGCTAAAAAGTCAGGGCGCAATGCGATTGAATTGGCGCCCATAGGAACATGTGAGCGTTTAGTTTGTCAGCATTGATAGTGCTGAGCTGCCAATCCCCACTAATTTGTCATTTTTAAATACTAATGGTGTGCATTCATCCTTGGTCATTTTTCCATCTGAATGAATGCTGTGTGTTGCGTAAAACAACACTTGGTAAACATCATCCTGTTTTTTTAATAATTCAGTGAAATTAGGTGTTTTTAGTTGGTTTAATACTGACTGATACGAGCTATTCATTGCCAGACCTGAAATGATTTCACGATTGTTTTTATGTGTGGCCTGCCAGCTTGAAGAACTATTGCCTGCCCAATGACCTTCTGCTTCGCCATCAGATACAGCGATTACACAACCCGTTAAAAAAGGAGCAGTTAGTGCAGCGATTAAAAGTGTTTTTTTCATTTTGTTATTACCCTAGATGATTAATTAAAAACAATATAGCAAAGACCAAGCCAGTTTTTAAATTCTTAAAAATCAATGGGTTGTTTTTGTTGTGTTTGGTGGGGTGGTGGCTTTTTTAAAATATAAATCTAAAAAGCCACTTTTTAGTAATTTTGACTAAGTTACTTTTATGGCATTAAACCAAGCGGTTACGCGACTCGTGTTGACTAAATGCTGCAATATTTAAACTCACTTCTTTTACTAAGCGCACGATAGATTCAGTGCTCGCCCACGCGATATGTGGGGTAAGTAGTAAATTATCACCCGTATAATTAGCCAGAGGATTAGTAAGCTCAGCGGGCTCTTTGGTCAGCACATCAACGCCGGCACCGGCAATAATATTGGCTTTTAATGCTTCTACTAAGTCTGCTTCATTGATTATCCCGCCGCGTGCGGTATTAATAATTAGCGCAGTCGGTTTCATCATTTTTAATTCATTAAGTGTAATTAAGTCGCGTGTTTCATCATTAAGTGGGCAGTGAACGCTAATAATGTCTGCTGTTTTTATTGCTATTTCAAACGGGGTGCGTCCGTCGCGACACGCTGCGCCTTTGCGCTCTGCAATAATCACCTCAGCGCCAAACGCTTCAGCTACTTTAGATACTGCATTACCCAAAGTACCTCCGCCAATAATAGCCAATGTTTTATCTTGAATGTCATTAAAGCTGTAATCAAGTCGACAAAACATGTCACTTTTTTGCCATGCGCCTTGCTGGCAATCCGCTTGATAGCGGTGAGTATTACCTAATAAGTTAGTGATCAACGAAAAGGTATGCTGAACAACAGAAGGGGTTGAATAACCGGCAACATTGGTAACTGCAATGCCTAAGTCTTTCGCGGCATCTAAATCAACATTATTAGTGCCAGTTGCACTGACACAAATGAGTTTCAACGATTTTAATTGTGTCATAGTGTCACGATTAATCACTACTTTGTTAGTGATTAACACCTCGGCATTTTGGCTATGTGCCAACACTTGCTCTGGGCTAGTTAGCTGATGCACGGTAAGATCTCCAAGTGCTGAGATACCATCAAGTGAGGTGTTTGCCAGTGTGGCGTTATCAAGAATTGTTATGTTCACGATGTGTCCTAATAGTGTATGTGTAAAAAGAATGATAATCCCAGTACGCGAAGTGCTTGTGTTAAAAAGAGTATCATCTATTTGAATATTATTGGGTTTATCAGATTGCGTTTACATTAGCAGTTGTAGAGCTATATTTAAATGTGGTCTGCCCACTGAGGGTTAACTTGCATGTTATTATGGCCAACTGCCTTGCTAAGTTAACTTGAACAAAGTGCAATTAGTAAGGTCTATCCATTTGAATTAATAATTAATAGCTATAGTTTATACACATGAGGCAGTTAGTCTGACAATAATGCTCAGTACTAAACTATAACGCTATGAAAACTCAGTAAATCGAACTTTAGTATTGCTAGTTTCGTACTTTTGCTTGAGTTATAATCAAAATCAGACATAACGGGACGTTTTAGCGTGTCGTTTTTAACTTTGTAGATGCAGTAAATGATTGAATTAGAAGATAAGTACGCAGATATAAGACCTTACAATGACGATGAAGTTGCCGCCTCATTAACGCGATTAATTAACGATAATGCGTTTCTTGATGTGATAGCAAAGTACAATTTGCCACGCTTTATATCCGCAGTTGGGTTTTTAGCACGCGCTATAATAAAACATCAGTTGCGTAAAAAGTGGGGCAAAGTTAAAACAGTTGAAGATGTACAAAACGAAGTGGCGCATTATTTAAATAAATTAGTAAGGCGCACCACATCAAACGTTACTTTTTCAGGTTTAGAGGCATTAGACCCTAATCAAGGCTATCTTTTTGTTTCAAATCATAGAGACATTGTACTTGACCCTGCATTAGTTAATTGGGGCCTTTATCAGCATAAAATGAAAACAGTGAGAATTGCGATTGGTGATAACTTATTGCAAATTCCTTACATTACTGAGCTTATGCGTTTGAATAAAAGCTTTATTGTAAAACGCTCAGCTAAAGCTCCAAAAGAGATGTTAAAAGCGTTGACTCAGTTATCGGCTTATATTTATGACTCGCTTACTAGTGGGCATTCTATTTGGATTGCTCAAAAAGAAGGTCGGGCTAAAGACGGTGTAGATCAAACCGATCCTGCACTGTTAAAAATGCTACAACTAAATGGACGTAAACAAAAGAAAGAGTTTGGTGAGTACATTAAAGAGCTAAAAGTGGTGCCGGTTGCAATATCTTACCAATATGAACCCTGTGCAATAGCGAAGGCAAAAGAGCTCTATCATAAACAACACCATGGTAAATACGTGAAATCGGCGGGTGAAGATATTGCTAGTATTGTTGAAGGCTTTAGTTCAGCCAAAGGGCATGTGCACTTATCGTTTGGCCAGCCTATTCAGTCAGATTGCGATAGTGCAGATGAGCTGGCAAAAACCATTGATAAGCAAATAATTGATTCGTTTTATTTACACCCAGGCAACTATATTGCAGGTGGATGTACTGAGGCGGTTATAAATAAAAATGATGCAGCACAATTTGCAGAGCGTTTAGCAAAAGTGCCAGAAGAATTAAGGCCTTTAGTACTAGCAATGTACGCTAAGCCCTACCATAGAAAAACACAAGTAGATGAACAAAGCTGTGAACATTAATTAACAGTTTAGGCTTAGATAAAAGCAGCAATTAATTTGCTGCTTTTTTTTTAAACAAAAATAGCGCTATACTCAAGCTATACTTTTTTATACTGGAGGGTTTGATGCAACAAATTGAAATATTTGATATTCCTAGCCCTTGTAAAGGTATTTGCTTGGTTAATAATCGGGGTTACTGCAAAGGATGTTATCGCAGTCGTGATGAGCGATTTTCGTGGAATTCGTTGACCAATGCGCAAAAAAAGAAAGTATTGAGCCTATGCCAACAACGCTATAAACGTTATTTACAGCAAAAAAAGAAAGCTGCGCAAGCCGCTTCGCCAGCACAACAGCAAGGCTTTGATTTTTAAAATTGTAGTTTGTACTTTGATCTGAGTTTAGCGACCGTGCCATTGTTGTGTAATTTCTTAAGTGTAGCCTCAAGCTGTTGAGCAATACTCGCATGACTGATATGTAAATAATGATAAAGCGGGTAGGTAGCAACCACTTGTTTTTCATAACAGCCTAAAGCGGGAGGAATGGTTTTATTGGCCATCGCAAAATCAATCAGTAATGCAGCTTCTACTTTTTGCTGGATCAGTAAATTTAATTGAGTGGTATTATTTTTTACCTCAATAACCTTGCCTTGAAAATCAATACTGTCTAAATATCGCTGTTGTACAGGGTAGCTGGCTATAATGGCAACGCTATCCATTGTTTTAGTAGAGCTGGGTTCACAGTGCTTATAAAGCTCAAGATTAAATTTGAATAACGGATAGTTAACCCGAATTAAGTTTTTGTATGCACTTTCAATACTAATATCACGAGCAAGCTGCCCATCTAACATGCCACTGTTTGCTGCAAATAATGCATTTTGACGATTAAAATCGATAATATTTAATTTAAAGCCCATATCTGTATACGCTAATTGTAATAGCTCAATAGTATAATTTGCTTGCTGGGTGTTCTGCGGGCGATTAAATGTATAGCTGTAACTATGGCCAAATGACGAATTACTAAAAATTAAACCTATTAATACAAGCAACCCTTTACAGTATTTAAACACGTCAGCAGTTCCTGTCTATTGGGGCAAATGGATAGGCGAGTATAATAACAAATTGGCTGTCTTTTGCCCAGTTTCTAGTCATAATCTAGCAGAGCCTATCATTAACAATTATTGATACCCTTAGATTATTTAAAGTAGATTCTTTTTATTCATTATAGAGTTAGTTTATTATAAGTTTAAACGTATAATCAGAGTTTTATCAGGCCAGTAAAGGAGGGAATATGAGTTATAACCTGTGTGATTTACCACGAGAGCAAAAATATCAGATTCAGCTAGATTACGAAGCTTCATTTTGGGCATATCAAATTAAGCGTGGCAAGAAAACGCGTGAGCAAGTTTATGATACCCTGCACAGTCGCCCAGTTGCAGAGCAAGGTTTTTTAAAGCAAAAGTTTGAGCAATATTTGGCACTTATGCTTAGTTAGGGTCTGCTTGCTATGATTGTTATTAAACAATTAGAATCAGTGAAAGCGCCTTTAATAAATAAGTTTTATACCTTATATAAAGTCCGCGGTCGCGCCAATAAACAAGACCAATTGTGGGTTGCTTACGATAACCACACTATTATTGCTGCGTGCCGCTTACAGCACAAACCGACTTTTTTATTTTTATCGACAGTTTTTGTGGCTCCTGCATATCGTTCCACTGGTGTGGCAACAAAGCTGCTAAGCACTCTTTTAAGTCAGCAAGCCGACGCTGTTTACACCTTCGCTTACCAACACATTACTGATTTTTATCAGGCACTTGGTTTTAACCAGGTGTTAACATATACTCCTGCATTATTAACGCTATTTGATGCATATAAGCACCGAAATATTATCGCATTGAAATATCAGCAACCCTAAATCAGTAATAGGAAACACATGGGCATCAGTATTAATAGGTTTATCACAGCCATGTTTGTGCTATTTATGCTCATTAGCGTTGCTGCAACAGCGCAAGTAAAACGGCTATCACCAAGCGAAGGGTTATCTCAAAGTTACGTTAATACTATGCTTATCGATAATAATGGCTATTTATGGCTCTCTACCGAAGGAGGGTTAAATCGCTACGACGGCTATCAGGTTATTCCAATTAATGGCCCAAATGGTGAGTTAGAAGAAGCCATTATTGATCGCATATACCAAGATCCAGAAGGGCAAATTTGGATTGCTTCCTTATTAGCAGGGCTTTTTAGGTATGACCCGCAAACAGATACCTATCAGCAGTATTTAAAAAAACCAGTTACAGAAGAGCAAATTCTTCAGCAGTCTGTTTTTACCATGTTAGCCACAGATGATAAATCCTTGTGGGTTGGTCAAGGCAGAGTGTTTGCAAAACTTGATATAGCCAGTGGCTCTATTACTCCTTTATTTAAGCTACCTGAGCAATTTGAAAATGCGTTTGTACGTACCTTGTTTCATTACAATGGCTATATCTTTATTGGCAGTACAGATGGTGCTTATGTATTTAATATTGCAACGCAACAAGTACGCCCCCTAGAGCATTTAAGCGAAACCGATGTACACATCTATCAAAACAATGTGAAGTCATTTGCACTGGGTGATAGTAATCAGTTATTGGTTGGAGCTGTTAAAGGCTTATATGCTGTTGATATTAGTAATATAGAGACATTGTTTAATAATAGTGAGCAGGCATTTACAAGTGAAAAGCTACTGGCTGACTTGAATGTTTGGGATATTGATAATCAGCAAGGGATTGTTGATTTAGCAACCGATAAAGGCCTGCTTAGTTTTAATTTAACTACCAAAATAGTGGTTAAAAATAAACGCATTCAACAAAGTAAATACACGCTTGCCGATACCAGTATTATTGATATGGTAAAAGATAAATCAGGTGGTATGTGGCTTGCGACTAAAACTGATGGTGCTTTTTATTTATCGGGTGACAACTATAAATTTTATAATGTAGAGGGCAGTGCTTTAGGAGGGGATGGATTTTCACATCACTCAGTCTGGGCAATTAAACAATTTCAAGATAAGTTATGGCTAGGTACTCATAACGGTTTAACGGCTGTTGATATAAAAAATAACACCTCAAGGGTGTATTTAAAAGATTATAAAGTTGATTTACTAACCACAGAATTTACCGTTTTCAAAATTATGCCTTATAAAAATAAACTCTGGTTACACTCAAACCGAGGACTGTTTATTTTTGACCCGCAAACCCAGCAGCTTACCCAACCTAAAACTGCCAGCCCCAAAAACCAAATATTTATAAACGATTGGATGCATGGTATTACCTTGCTAGAAAATGGTGATTTATATTTTGTTCACCCTGATCATGGCATGTTTAAATATAATGTTGATAGCCAGGTGCTAACTCCATTAAAGGGCGAGTTTTCTCAATTTGACCCGTTTTTAGCCTATGGCTTTTTACCGCCATTACCCTCAAAGCCGCAGAGGCCGTTATTTTTTAGCGGTGGAGTGTTATACCAATTTAACCCGGATGAGCGCAGTTTAAACACCCTTTATAAAGTACCTAAACACCATGACAATGTTGCAGTGAGCATTCTTTCGTATGTTGAAGATAGGCAAGGGATTCTGTGGCTTTCTTTATCTAACTTTGGTTTGATTGGAATTGATGCCAATAGCTATGAATTAGTACATACCATTGATTTAGATAAAAATAAATTAGGCACACTATTATACGATATGGTGCTTGATGAAGAGGGAATGATTTGGATGAGTAGTCATAAAGGAATATGGAGATTAAACCCGAGCACCATCCATTTTCAGCAATTTACTACATCAGATGGAGTGCTTTCTGCTGAATTTAATAGTGGTGCTATGGCCAAATTAAATGACGGACGAATTGCCTATGGTAGCCTTAAAGGCTTTACTTACTTTGACCCTAAAGAGAATAAAAATAGCCAAGGTTTGTTAGATCACGTCAACATAACTCGCATTAACTTAATGTCTCGAGACTTGTCGCTTAACTTACAACAGCCATTAAAAAATATTACTTTAAATCATGATGATATAGGGCTTGAAATTGCATTTTCAGCGATGTCATTTAGCTTTCAAGAACGTATTATTTACGAATATCAGCTCGACAAAGGTAAAAAAAGTTATACCCGTAATAATCGCGTGGTGTTTCCTAAATTAAACCCCGGTAGCTATCAGTTAAAAGTCTGGGCAAAGGATCCGTTGACGGGTGACTATACCCCGCCAGCGACGTTAAATATTAAAGTGAAATACCCATTATGGCGCGCCCCTTACTTTTTAGCACTTTATGCTATTTTGTTATTCACAATAGTGACAGCTTGGGTAATGAGACGTAATAAAATACAGCGTATTTTATTAGCCGCACACAAAGAAAGCCAAGATAGCGAGGCACGTTTAAAGCTGGCGCTAGAGGGAAGTGAGTCGGGTGTTTGGGATTGGCAAGCGAGTCAGTTAAATATTTATCAGCCTAGATTGGTCAACGAGTTAGGTTATGAAGACGACTCAGTCAGTTTAGATGACTACTTAGATAAAGTTCATCCACAAGAGCGTGCCATTTTTAGGTTGGAGTGGTTAGAATTTTTATCAACCGACAAAGGATACTTTAACTGTACTTACCGACTACGTCATGCCAAAGGTCATTGGCGCTGGTACAAAGACTTTGGCAAAGTGGTTGAATGGGATGAAACAACACCGCAAAAAGTAGCGGGTACGTATACTAATATGACACGCGAAATGGTGTTTGAAGAACACGCTCGATTATTTACCGCCGCGTTTGAACAAACCCGAGATTGGGTATTTATTTTAGATAAAAACTTTAACATACGTGCTTCAAATAAGTCGCTGCAAACGGCTTTTGCTGTATCGGCAGAGCCTCGTTCAACTCGCTCGCTTAATTTAGGTTTGACTCGCAGTAGCTATTTTGATTATTTACGCATTATGCAAAAGCTTGAAGTAGGCGAGCACTTCTCATGTGAAGACACTGTGGTACTGGCTAATAAAGAGCAGCGTCATGTGCTAGTAAAAATAAGCGCTGTAGCGGATGAAAGTAAAAGGTTGAGTAGCTATGTGGTTATTTTAACGGATATTCATGCGCAAAAGTCAGCTGAGAACGAGCTGCATCTATTAACTAATTACGATTCATTAACGGGCTTGCCAAATAGAACCTTGTTTAATGACCGAGCTGTGCATGCCATAGATCAAGCGCGTCGTCATAACAGCAAAGTCGCTCTATTACATGTAAATATAAAACGCTTTAAATACTTTAATGACTCATTTGGTACAGAAAACGCCGATGAAATCATTAAGCTGGTGGCAAACCGCTTAAAAACAGCATTACGCCCCTGTGATAGCATAGCGCGTTTAGGTGGTGATGAATTTGTTATTTTAGTTGAAGACATTCAGCAAATAGAAGAAGTATTACTTATATGCACCAAGCTTATGGATTGCGTGAGTATAGACATTGCTATGAATAGCCAAAATGTAAATGTGCACCTTAGTATTGGTGTGGCGCTTTTCCCTGATGACGCTGCGCATTACAAGGCGCTGTTAAAAGCATCAAATGTGGCGCTCTATTATGCTAAAGATGGTTTAGAAGGGTGTTACAAGTTCTATAAACAAGAAATGAATCAAAGAGTTGAAAGGGCCCTGCATTTAGAGTCGCAATTGATCAAAGCGTATCACGAGCACGAGTTTTGTAATTATTATCAACCTATAATTAGTACATCTACACAAAAAACTGAGGGCTTTGAGGTATTACTACGTTGGCCTGAGAATCAACTAGCCAGTACTCAAGAGTTTGCAAATGTGGCTGAAAATATTGGTTTAATTACCAAAATTATGCTGCAAACATTTAAAAGAGCACTTGTACAGTTGGTGCGTTGGCGCAAGGTGAATCCCGATTTATATTTATCAATTAATTTATCGGCACTTGATTTTGAGTTTGCTGAGCTTATACCTGAAATTCGCCAAGCACTAAATAATGCAGCGCTGCCGCCCGAGGCTATTGTGTTTGAAATAACAGAGTCTATTTTAATGCGAGACTCAGACTATGCACTTAAAAATATGGATGCACTAAAGCAGCTCGGATGTAAGCTATACATGGATGACTTTGGGACAGGTTATGCTTCATTAACGTATTTAAAACGTTTCCCCATCGATGTATTAAAAATTGATCGGAGCTTTGTGCAAGATATTGGTATTGATTCGGATAATGAAGCGATTATTCAATCCACTCTGACTTTAGCCAGCAGTTTAGGTAAAGAGTGTATTGCTGAGGGGGTTGAAAGCGCACATCAACTGGCCTTCTTAAAAGCTCAAGGTTGCAGCTATTTCCAAGGGTACTTATTTAGTAAAGCTGTTCCTAAAGAGCAAGTACTTGAGCTCATTGAGCGCGATTGGCACCCTGTATTCTCACAAGCTTAAAGCGCCGTTTATTACATTATTTTATTAAGGGCGCTTACCACAATGGCGACAAAACAAGTGTGAGCTGCGTTTATTAAGCTCCGCTTTTATCGCTTTATTAGCCTCTAACTTACTTAATCCAAGTTTGTAGCGAAGATCTTCAAGGTGATGTAATTGCTCGTCGGAGAGTTTACCATCGGTTATTTGCTCATGAGTGGCATCTTCAAATAACTGACGACGTTTACGAACCTGCTCTGAAAAGCTCGATGCTAATAAACCTGTGGGTATAGCCACCATGCCCATGCTTACTAGAGTGATAACACCACCAAACAGCTTACCAATGGGTGTTATTGGCACAACATCACCATAGCCTACAGTCGTAAGTGTTGCCATTGCCCACCACATTGCGGCCGGAATTGAGCCAAACTTGTCTGGTTGAATGTCATGTTCTAATAAATAAATACCGCATGAAGCTAAAATAAGTACTACTGCCATAATAAAAAATGCAGCCAACAATGAACTTGATTCATCAATAAATGCCTGTAATAACAGTTGCATTGCCCGTGAATAACGAGTGAGCTTAAATACTCTTAATAAACGTAGTACGCGTAAAAAACGTAAGTCTAAAGCAAAGAAAAACATTAATAGGCTTGGCAAAATGGCGATTAAATCGATGATAGCCAGTGGTGATAAAATATAGCGGATCCGCTTTTGTGTATTGGAGCAATCCATAGAGGCGTATTTTACTCTATCTACACAGGTCCAAGCACGTATTAGGTATTCAGCACTAAATATGGCAACCGATACCAGCTCTAACATTAAAAATTCGTTGTAGTACTCAGTGGCAATGCTGTGGACTGATTCGAGTACGATGGCCACCACATTTATCATAATAATAGTGATTAGTAGGGCATCTAAAAAGTGACCGGCCCGTTGGTACTTACCTGAAGACTCAAATACTTGGTTGATGGTTTGTCTAAGTTTCTGCATAATAATTATTATAATGTGAGTAACATATTGATACTGCCTTCTTCAAAATCACGACTAATTTTAAATCCGAGTTTACGAGCCAGCTCAATCATGCCAGTGTTTTCAGGTAGGGTGATCCCCTCAACGGTTTTTACCCCTTGGCGCTTACAATGAGAAATTGCTGCATTCATTAAAATACGCCCTAATCCAAGCCCTTGGCAATCAGAACGTACTACAATAGCAAACTCTGCTTGTAAGTTATCTGGGTCCATAATCACTCGAGAAACCCCTAGGGTGTGCTGTTGCTCGTCTTGTGTTTGGGTAACAATAAACGCCATTTCGCGGTCGTAATCAATTTGCGTCATTTTCGCGAGTTGATCGTGGTTAAATTGTGGTAACTCACCAAAAAAGCGTTTATACCTATCTTCTTTAGTTAATGACTGGTCAAACGCTTGATGTGCTTGCTCATCTTCAGGTTTGATTGGTCTGAGCGTTGCTAAGGTATTATTTTTTAAAGTGACTTGTTCAACTAGTTCAATAGGGTAAGGACGAATAGATAAACGTTTTCGATGTGCTTGAGCCTGATACTGATTCAAATTCATGGTGGCATCAAGTACTAAAAACTGGCCATTACTAGCTAGAATAGGATTTAGCTCTAACGAGGTGATATCCGGTTGATCTACGACCAATTGAGAAATTCGAGTTAGTAGTGAACACAAGCGATATTTATCTACTTTTTCTGGCAGAACACGATCTTTAAGTACTCCTTTATCATGGGCGGCGGCAATTAAATATTTAGCTAGGTTCATATTCAGTGGTGGCAAAGCGACTGCGGCTTGTGCATATTCAAGCCCTGTACCGGCTTCACCTAATAAAATAACCGGCCCAAAATTAGGCTCTGTTTTAATGGCTATACGCAGCTCGTTAGCTCCCGCTCGAGGTGCCATTTTTTGTAATGAAAAACCATCAATTATGGCATCAGGGTAGGTGTTCTTTATTCTTAACAGCATGGCAAATGCGGTTTGCTCTACCTCTTGCGCATCATTGAGGTTTAGTACGACACCGCCGACTTCAGACTTAGAGGGAATACTGGGGCTAATCAATTTCAATGCCACTGGAAAGCCCAGCTCTATTGCTTGCTCTTTGGCTTCGGTTGGAGTGTAGGCAACTTCAGTTTGAATACAATCAATGCCGTAACTACTTAAAATATGACTTGCTTGATGGGTTGATAAGTAATGTTGTTCATCATTTAAAAACTCTTTTATAGTCGCTTTCGCTGCTGCTTTATTAATAGTTGCATCGTCAGTATTTGATTCTGGCGTTTGAGTTAAATGCTTTTGATTACGACGGTAGCTTACTAAGTGCATAAAGGCGCCTACCGCCCCTTCTGGGGTACGATAGGTAGGGATGGCGTTATTAGCGCAGATGCGTCTTGCAGCAAAAGCAGCATCTTCTCCCATAAAATTAGTAATTACATACGGGCGTGCCATTTTCGGTAATTTATTTAGTGCCTCAACAATAACCTGAGCGTAATTTTCACTTGGGGCCAAAGCTGATGGAGTGTGGATGATCAGTAAGTTTTTAACTTCTTTAGCATTTAGTAATATTTCTAACGCATGCTTATAACGCACTGGCGCAGAATCGCCAAAAATATCGACCGGATTGGCAGCGGTGTCTGAATGCGGGATCACTTTATTAAGTGCTTCGCGAGTTTCATCACTGAGCTGAGCAAGTTTTCCTGAGCTTTGAATGAGTTCATCAACAGCCATCACTCCAGGGCCGCCACCATTGGTTAATATGGTAAGTTGCTCTACTTGCAGTAACTTAGGATGCATAGCCAAGGTTTGGGTGGCGGCAAAGAGCTCACGTAAGTCGTTTACTCTTAGCATACCCGCGCGTTGAAACATGGCATCATATACCGCATCTGAGCTTTGCTTTCCGCCGGTGTGTATTTCAGCGGCGAGAGCCCCTGCGCTGGTTCTGCCAGTTTTAATAGCAATAACAGGTTTAGAAAATGCGGCTGCTCGAGCGGCAGAAATAAAGCTGCGGATATCATCAATATTATCGATGTACAGTAAGATGGCTTTTGTTTTAGCATCACGGCCTAAAAAGTCGAGTATTTCGTCAAACTCAATATCTAAACAATCCCCCATAGATACAAAGTATGAAAAGCCAATTTCTTTATTTTTTGCCCAATCAAGAATAGTTGAGCAAACTGCTGCAGATTGCGATACAAAAGCCAGTTTACCTGGCGTGGCAACAGTATGAGAAAAGCTTGCATTTAAGCCTATATGCGGAATAAGTAACCCTAAACAATTTGAGCCAAGCAGGGTGACTTTATGCTTAGCTGCGCTCTCTTTGAGTGCCTTTTTTTGAACTGTGGTTAAGCCATCCGCAATAATAATGGCACTATGACAGCCAAGCGTACCTAGCTGCTCAATAATTTTCATTAAGGTGTTTTTATTGGTACAGATAACGGCTAAATCAGGCACTTTAGGTAAGGCTTCAATACTGGGGTAAGCCAATACGCCGTGTACCGCTGTATGATTTGGGGTAACGGGCATAATAGGCCCCTTAAAGCCACCTTGCAGTAAGTTACGCATTACCACATTACCCGCGCGAGTGGCGGTGTTTGATGCCCCAATAACAGCGACAGAGCTTGGGTTAAAAAACTGGTTAATACGTTTTAGACTCATTGCGTTTCCTTGGCTGATTAAGTTTTGCGTTCTGTACTGTCTCAATGTAACCTGTTTATTGTGTTTTTTCGAGCGTGAACATGCTTATTATTGATATTAGGGTCTGTTGACCTTTCAAGGTTAAACTTGCAGCAGTCTGTTTGGTATTTAGGCAAGGCAGAGCCTATGTGGTGTGGTTATTCCCCATAAATAGGCGATAACGCAGCATAAATGCCAAACAGGCGCTGCCCGAAGGGTTCTGCCTAGGGGCGATTTACTCTTTGTTGCTCGGTTTTTACTTAGCCCACTAGGTTACAAACCTCGCGCCGCGATTAAATCGCCCCTAGTTTGAACAAGTTTTAATCCGCAAAGGTCAACAGACCCTAATCAAGGAGAGTGAAGTGAATAAAATATCGAATGTAACCGTTGTTATGGCAGCAGTTTGTTTAAGCATCGGCTTAATTGCATTGGGCTTTATCATCAAAGGAGCCGCACTTGATATTAAAGGCATGGAGCGCACTGTTCAGGTAAAAGGTTTAGCAGAGCGTGAAGTGGTCGCTGATACTGTTATTTGGCCGCTGCAGTTTAATGACGCCGATAACAACCTTGAAAAGCTTGTTGAGCGAGTTGAGCAAAAAAACGATGCCGTAATTGCCTTTTTAAAGCTACATGGCTTTGACGATGAGGAAATATCGACAGGCACTCAATCTATTATTGATAAGCAAGCGCGTGAATACGCGAACGACAATCAAAAGTTTAGATACGTTATTAGCTCAAATATTATTGTTTACTCTAATGCCCCTGATAAAGTTAAAAACGCACTGAGTAAAGTGAGTCAGTTAGCTAAACAAAATATAGCCATAGTGCAAGATAACTATCAAACTCGTATTGAATATATTTTTACTGGGCTTAACGATATAAAGCCAGCCATGGTGCAAGAAGCCACAGAAAAAGCTCGTGAAGTAGCAAATAAATTTGCGAAAGATTCAAACTCCCTTTTAGGTAAAATTAAAACCGCACGCCAAGGGCAGTTTAGTATTAGCGATCGGGATTCAAACACACCGCAAATTAAAAATGTACGCGTGGTTACTAGCGTAGAATATTACTTATCAGATTAGTGCCGCTACTTGTTCAGTAGAGCGCTGTAAATATGCGGCGCTTAATAGCAAGGTAATTTCGCTTGGAGGGTCGTTTTTTAATGCCTCAAGCAATTGTAATTTTGCTCTAGGATTTTGTTTTTGTTCTATTTCCATTAATGCCAGTAAGGCTGAGAATTCATGCTTTACCGGAATGTTAGGCTTATGTGCATAAACGATATAGCTGGCCACAGGAGTGAGCCCGTACTGATTGATTTGCGCCAATGCATGCAGTAACTCTTCATTAGATTCAAATAACATTAACGAGCGAACATAGTTAAAAGGCAATTGACTCGGCGCTGCGTGCTTGAACACATTATGTAACACGTTATTGCCATGGCTATCTGTACTAATAAAGCCTTTATTTAATTTAAGCGCAGGAGTAAAAAAGCTCAGTGCATCTAAACTGGTTAGCTGTTCAATAAACGGCGCTGGTGGCGTATTGCTCGCTAAAATTCGCACGGCAATGTTTTGCATAAAATCGTATTTAATACTCATGCGTAACGCGCTTTCAAACAGGTAATTAAGCTGCATCACTTTTTGAGCGTCAGTAAGCTTTTTAAAGTCGTTATCAAGCTCATCAAACTGTTGTTGTTTAATACGCGCATTTAGTAGCTGTATGCTTAGATCCATTCTGTTCTCCTTGAATACCTACTTTATCCTAGCTTAATTTTTTGCTTTATAAAACAAAAGGCCGCAATTGCGACCTTTTATATGTTTAAGTAGTTACTTGATAATTAAGCTTGTTTGCTAGCAACCCACTCATCAACAAAGTTTTCTAGAACGTTCAATGGTACAGGGCCATTCTTAAGCACTACGTCGTGGAACTGACGAATATCAAACTTGTCGCCAAGCTGCTTTTTAGCCGCTTCACGTAGTTCTAAAATTTTCAGCATACCCACTTTGTAAGCCGTTGCTTGTGATGGCATTACAATATGACGCTCAACCATTTTCACACCGTCAGAAGTGGCGTTAGGAGTGTTGTTAACGTAGTAATCAATACCTTCTTGGCGAGTCCACTTCATTGCGTGAATACCGGTATCAACCACTAGACGACAGGCACGCCATAACTCCATAGCTAAACGACCAAAATCTGAATACGGGTCTTCGTAAAGGCCCATTTCTTTTGGTAGTAACTCTGAGTATAAACCCCAACCTTCAATGTAGGCTGTGTAACCACCAAACTTACGGAACTTAGGCACGCCTTCCAGCTCTTGTGAAATAGCAATTTGCATGTGATGACCCGGAATACCCTCATGGTAAGCGAGAGCTTCCATTTGGTAAGTTGGCATTGCTTCCATGTCATAGAGGTTGGCGTAGTAAATACCTGGGCGAGAACCATCTGGCGCAGGTTGTTGATAAAACGCTTTACCTGCCGCTTTTTCACGGAAAGCTTCAACACGTTTTACTATCATGTCGGCTTTTGGTTTTACAATAAACAGCTCATCTAAGCGTGTTTTCATGTTATCAATTAAGCCTTTAGCTTCACTTAGGTACTGCGCTTTACCCGCTTCAGTATTAGCAAGGTAAAATTGTTTGTCGGTTTTCATAAACTGCATAAAAGCGTTTAAGTCGCCCTCAAAGCCAACTTTATCTTTAATGGCACGCATTTCATCATGAATACGTGACACTTCGGCAAGGCCAATGGCATGAATTTCTTTTGCTGTAAGGTCTGTCGTGGTAGTGCGTTTAAGCGCGTTATTGTAAAACGCTTCGCCATCAGGGAATTTCCAAGCACCGTCACGGTCATCAGCACGCTTTTCTAGCTGTGCAATGTAGTTAATTAACTTAGAGTAAGCAGGTTTAACTGCTGTTTTTAATGCATCAGTCGCTTTACTAATAAGTGCATCTTTTTCAGCTTGGTCGATTTCTAATGCATTTACTTTACGTTTAAAGTCAGCTAATAGCGTAGAATCTTCACCTTGTTCAAACGGTGCACCTTTAATAATGTTTTTGCTTGAATCAATCACATGTGGAAATACAAATTTAGGCGCGATGATGTTTTTATCGGCGCGAATTTCTAAGCCGGTAATAAGTTGATCGAATACACCCGGTACCCCATTTAAACGAGCAATATAATCGTTTGCTTCTTTTACGTTGCTAATTTGATGCTGGTTAATTAAAAAAGCCGGCACCATAGAGTGCGTACCAAACATTTGGTTTACTGGGTAGTTATGGTAACGCCATTTAAAATCAGCAATACTGGCTTCTAAATCTTGCTTTTTTAAATCATAACTTACTTGAGTAGCTGCATCTAATTGCGCACGGTCAATGCTGTTGAGGGTGACCAAATCGGCTTTAGTTTGTGCCAAGTCTTTAAGCGCTTTTTCTTCGCTGTTGTCATCCCATTTATCGTAATCTTTTTTGATGCCCATGTAGGTTTGATAAACTGGGCTGCTCATTACATCACGATTAAAAGTGTCTTCAAAAAAAGCATTCGCTTTATCAATTTCACTTTGTACAGGTTGAGCTTGAACCGCAGGTGCAGGCGTTGATTGTTGTGTTGCTTGTTGGCAACCTGCAAGCAGTGCCACGCTTACCGTGGCAGCAATTAGAGTAAGTTTACGCATTCGTTTCCCTTTTGTTGTTAGAAACCCATTAGGGTATTTTAATTTTTCATGTATTTACTTTACATGCGCATAACGCCAAAAGCGTTATACGAACAATTCTAGCAGGTCATTTAAAAAGCGATGGCCTTTAAGGCTTACTTGCCAATGGCCGTCTTTTTCTATTAATAAACCTGTGTTAACGGCTTTATTCAAAGCCGCTTGTTGGCTTTGTAATGGCTGATTAGTCAGTGCACTGTAGTCTTCAATCGGGCATGGCTCTGTTAAACGAAAGCGATTCATAAAAAATTCAAACGCTAAGTCGTCTTGTTCTACTTGCCAGCTTTTGTACAAGTAGGGCTTAATAATGTCCATGTAGCCCCGTGGGTGTTTAACCTTTTCAGTGCGTGTTATCACCCCTGTTTTCGCATCAGTAACCTTACCATGGGCGCCACAGCCAATACCAAAATAATCGCCAAACCGCCAATAATTCAAGTTATGTTGGCATTGAAAGCCCGGTTTTGCATATCCTGATATTTCGTATTGCTGATAGCCTGCTTGTGCTAATAATGCTTGGCCTTGTTCTTGAATATCCCATAAGGTTTCATCTTGTGGCAACGTGGGCGGTTTTGAAGCAAATTGCGTATTAGGCTCAATGGTGAGCTGATACCAAGAAATATGTGGTGGGCTCAGGGCAATGATTTGTTTTAAATCACAGAGTGCGTCATCGAGGGATTGCCCTGGTAAGCCATGCATTAAATCAAGGTTAAAGCTATTCAACCCTGCTTCAGTAGCTTGTTGTGCCGCATAACAGGCTTCATCGGCACCATGAATTCGGCCTAAGGCTTTTAACTTATCATTTTGCATGCTTTGCACGCCAATAGAGATACGGTTAATCCCTGCTTTTACATAATCTTTAAAACGGCCAGTTTCGACTGTGCCCGGGTTTGCTTCAAGGGTTATTTCACAGTTATCGCTTAAACCAATTAGGTTATCGATTTCATTGAGTAAACGGGTATATGCTGCGCCGGTTAATAGGCTTGGCGTGCCGCCGCCAATAAAAATACTGTGAATTTTTCGCCCTTGTACTAAGTGTAAATCAGCTTTTAAATCGTCAATTAAGTGCTGTACATATTCAGCTTCAGGGATGTCACCTTTTTGCCCGTGGCTATTAAAGTCGCAGTAAGGGCACTTTTGCACGCACCAAGGCACGTGCACATATAAACTCAGTGGAGGAAGGTTCACAGGCCGCCTTTGTGTTGTAACTCTTGTAGTAATTTATTAAGTGCTTGCCCACGGTGACTTAGTGCATTCTTCTGCTCTTTTGTAAGCTCTGCACTGGTACAATTTTCTGATGGTACAAAAAAGATAGGATCGTAACCAAAGCCACCTTTACCGTGTTGGCTAAGGGTAATTTCGCCCTCCCAGCTAGCACTGCAAATAAGTGGAGTAGGGTCGTCGGCATGACGCATTAGTACCAACACACACCAAAAGCGAGCGCTGCGATTAGGGTTGTTGCCTAAATCAGCCAGTAATTTATCGATATTATCTTGATCGCTTGCGCTATTTCCTGCAAAACGAGCAGAGTAAACACCTGGCGCGCCATTCAGGCCATCCACTTCTAAGCCTGAATCATCTGCAATAGCAGGCAGTCCCGTAATTTTAGCCGCATGACGCGCTTTAATTATCGCGTTTTCTACAAACGTGGTGCCTGTTTCGGCTACGTCACTGACATTAAAGTCGCTTTGCGGTACAACATTAATATTAAGTGAGCTGAGCATGTTAGCCAGCTCATTCACTTTTCCGGGGTTACCGGTTGCAAGTACTAAGGTGTTGGTCATATTTAATCTACGTAAAATTTTTGCTTAAACTTTAATGTTTGAAACTGATTACCTTGTTGGATTTCAATTTCAAAACGTAAAATCTCTTCGTTGGTGTAATCTACTTGTGCTAGGTAATAAATTGAATCGCCTTCAACAACTTCTTTAAAGTTAAGGGTTTGCTTGTTACCTAATAAGTTTTTAGCGGTACCTTGTAATGTCGCTTTTTGAGCGGCTTTATCAGCATCATTTTTTAATATTGAAATATTAACAATGCCTTTATAGCCACTACGCTCAAGGTCATAGGCTTTAGCTATTTGCGGTTGAATAAACGTTGATGGAAAGGCTATGTAATGAACTTGCCAAGGGCCTAGCTCTTTGTATTGGGCGCCTTGTTCTTGAGCGCTGTGTGCATTAAATGCTAAAGCGAGACAAGCAATAAAACAAAACTTTATTAAACGTTGCATGGTTAACTCCTGAGTATGTAAAAAAGAGGCGCTAGGCCTCTTTTATATTACGTTGTGCTTACGCTAAAAGGTCCATTAGCAGCATTTGTAAAAACTGAATGCCGATGATCAGTACCAATACCGATAAGTCTAAGCCCCCTAGTGGCGGTAAGATTTTACGGATTGGCTTTAGCATTGGCTCAGTAAGCTGATGGAATACCGCTTCAATTGGGTTATAGCCTTGGCTTACCCAGCTTAAAATAGCGCGGATGATTAACACCCAAAATACTAAATTTAAACCTTCTTTTAAAACAGTTATTAGTGCCTGTATAAGCACAGGTTGAATAGCCCAAGAGCTATAAATAAGCCACATTAATGTACTTATTTTTGCCGCAGCCACTATAAATGCCAGCAACAAAGAGGCTAAATCAAGCCCGCCTAGCCCTGGAATGATTTTTCGCAGCGGGTTAACTGCAAACGAAGTGGCTTTGACCACAAATTGGCTCATCGGGTTGTAAAAGTCGGCTTTTGCCCACTGTAGCCAAAAACGCAGTAGTACCACCATTAAAAATAGATCAAACAAGGTGCTAATTAAAAATTGCATGGCATTCATAGTATAACCTTCAATAAAAAATGGTTTTAAAGTTCTTGTTCCATTTGCACTGCACGCGCAATACACGCATCCATTGCATCACCCACAGTTTGGGTTAAACCTTGCGCTTTTAAATGCTCAACAGCTGCATGCGTGGTACCGCCTTTTGAGGTTACATTGGCGCGCAGTTGCGAAATGCTAATATCTGGTTGGCTAAGTGCCATTTCAGCTGCGCCTAGCGCTGTTTGCTGTACTAAGCGACGCGCGTCTTCATCATTAAAGCCAAGTGCTTTCGCTTTTTCTTCAATCGCTTCCATAAATAAGAAAAAGTAAGCTGGCGATGAGCCTGTCACAGCAATGACATCGTTAATTTGCGATTCTTGCTCTACCCACACTACAATGCCTGTGCATTCAAATACTTGTTGTACAAATTCATGCTCGCTTTGCGTTTCGCCAGCGCCATATAAGCCCGATACACCACGGCCAAGTAATGACGGTGTATTTGGCATACAACGCACCATTTTCACATCTTGGCCAAGCATTTCACGTAAGCGTTTAACGGTTAAGCCTGCAGCGACTGAGATAAATAATTTATCACTAAAGTCGATACCAGAATCTTGAAATGATTGGCATAAATCGCCCATCATTTGTGGTTTAACAGACAGAACAATGACATCTGCATCGCGCATAGCTTCGTTATTGTCACTGGTGGTTTGCACCTTAAAGTCGGATGCTACCTTGGCTAGTTTTTCTTGGTTGCGGTTAGTTGCAATAATATTGTTTGCGTTAAAGCCGTTTTTTACCATGCCACCAATGATGGCGTAGCTCATATTACCTGTGCCTATAAATGCGATTTTTTTATCTGACATATGTCTGTTATCACCTTTTAAGTTCGTGTTCCAAAAATATCTGTGCCGATCCTCACCATGGTTGAACCTGCCGCTATGGCAGCCTCTACATCGTTACTCATCCCCATCGACAACGTATCTATATGAGGATATTGGGTCTGTAGTTTATCAAAGCAAGTTTGTAATTGCTCAAAATATTGAATTTGCGTGTTAGCATCGTTACTTTTTGCAGGAATAGCCATTAGTCCGCGTAATTTTAACTGTGAACACTGACTTATAAATTGCGCTAGTTGGTCAATCTCTTCTATGGTACAGCCTGATTTAGCATCTTCTGCGCTAATATTAACTTGTATCAGTACATTAAGAGCGGGCATTTCCTGTGGACGCTGAGCGTTTAAGCGTTTTGCTATTTTTAGTCTGTCGACGCTTTGTACCCAGTCAAAATTAGCAGCCACCAAAGCGCTTTTATTTGACTGTATAGGGCCAATGAAATGCCAAACAATATCGCTAAATGTGGCTAGTTGCGCTATTTTATCTACAGCTTCTTGAACATAAGATTCACCAAATTGGCGTTGCCCTTGCTCATATGCTGCCATAATATCAGAGACGGGTTTGGTTTTAGATACTGCAAGTAACGTAATGTCGTTACTATTGCGCTGTGCATTTTGCGCTGCCTCTGCAATTCTAGCGTAGGCGGATGTGAGTCGTTCTGCTATTGTAACCATATATTTATCAGTTAGTTGTGGAGTCATAAATGGATATCACCGAATTATTGGCATTTAGTGTGCAACATAAAGCATCAGATTTGCACTTATCATCAGGGGTGTCACCTATGATACGTGTTGATGGCGATGTGCGACGAATTAATATACCAGCACTTGGAGATAAAGAAGTCAGCAGTCTGGTTTATGACATTATGAACGATAACCAGCGTAAGGACTATGAACAAAATCTCGAAGTGGATTTTTCTTTTGAAGTCCCTAATTTAGCACGTTTTCGTGTAAATGCCTTTAACTCTAATCGTGGTCCTGCTGCCGTGTTTCGTACTATCCCGAGTGATGTATTGACACTTGAAGATTTGGGCGCGCCGGAAATATTCAAACAAATTTCAGATAACCCACGAGGCTTAGTATTAGTTACCGGCCCTACAGGCTCAGGTAAGTCGACTACACTCGCAGCCATGGTGGACTATATAAATCAAAATAAACATCATCATGTACTGACCATTGAAGATCCTATCGAATTTGTGCACGATAATAAACTCAGCTTAATTAACCAGCGTGAAGTTCACCGCGATACACATAGTTTTTCTAATGCCTTGCGAAGTGCATTGCGTGAAGACCCTGATGTTATTTTGGTAGGTGAGTTACGAGATCTAGAAACTATTCGCCTTGCTATGACTGCTGCTGAAACTGGTCACTTAGTGTTTGGCACTTTGCATACCACGTCGGCACCTAAAACCATTGACCGTATTATTGATGTATTCCCTGGTGAAGAAAAAGACATGATCCGCTCTATGCTTTCTGAATCATTGCGTGCGGTTATCTCACAAACACTGATCAAGAAGGTCGGTGGAGGGCGAGTGGCTGCACACGAAATCATGTTGGCAACGCCTGCTATTCGTAACTTAATTCGTGAAGATAAAATTGCTCAAATGTACTCATCGATTCAAACCGGTGCGTCGCAGGGCATGCAAACCATGGATCAATGTTTAACAAACCTTGTTAACAGAGGCATTATCACTCACTCTGCGGCGTATACAAAAGCACAAGATAAGACGCAGTTTAGCGCTTAAGGAATTATTATGACTTTATCTCTAAATCACTTTTTACAAATAATGATCGACAAAAAAGGCTCTGATCTATTTGTATCAAGCCAGCTGCCTATTAGCGCTAAAATTAATGGCGAGCTGATACCTCTTAATGATGACAAACTAACCGATGAGCAAGCGCTGGAATTAGTTGAATCAGCGATGAGTGAAAAGCAAAAGGCAGAGTTTCATAGCACCAAAGAGTGTAACTTTGCAATTGCAACCAGCGAAGGGCGCTTTCGTATTTCGGCTTTTTGGCAACGCGACAGAGCGGGGATGGTTATTCGCCGGATTGTGACCCAAATACCTGATGTAAAAGAGCTGGGATTGCCTTCAGTACTTACGGATGTGATTATGTCAAAGCGCGGACTGGTATTATTTGTTGGTGGTACGGGAACCGGTAAATCAACGTCTTTGGCGGCGCTTATTGGTTATAGAAATCGCAATCAACGAGGGCATATTTTAACTATAGAAGATCCAATTGAGTTTGTGCATGAACATAAAAAAAGCATCATTACTCAACGTGAAGTGGGCTTAGATACTGAAAGTTTTGAGTCAGCACTAAAAAGCTCTTTACGCCAAGCGCCTGATGTTATTTTAATTGGTGAAATTCGATCGCAAGAAACTATGGAGTATGCGTTAAGCTTTGCAGAAACAGGTCATTTATGTGTTGCCACCTTACATGCTAACAATGCTAACCAAGCTATTGATCGTATTATGCACTTAGTGCCAAAAGAGAAGCACGATAAGCTTAAATATGATTTAGCATTAAACTTACGGGCTATTATTGCCCAGCAGCTTATCCCTACCTCTGATGGTGAGGGACGTGCTGCTGCTATAGAGGTGTTATTGAATACGCCAATGGTGAGTGAGCTGATTAAAAACGGTAATATTGGTGCTATTAAAGAAACTATGGCCAAATCAACAGAAATGGGCATGCAGACCTTTGACCAAGCGCTGTTTGAGCTTTACAGACAGCAACGGATTAACTATGCCGATGCACTTCATCATGCAGACTCGCCAAATGATTTACGTTTAATGATAAAACTGCGTAATAACGAGCAGCAAGGGGCAGGCTTTTTACAAGGTGTAACCATTGATGGTCTTGATGATAAAGGTAATATTACTTAAGGACAATTAACTCGTTGCTGCCTACATGGATGTAAGCCAGTAGAATAACGTAGGAGCAATTATCGAACCCACTAGGTTACAAACCTCGCGCCGCGATTGAATTGTCCCTAGTTTGAACGAATATTAATCCGCAAAGACTAACAGACCCTAGTCAAAATCCACACATAAAAAAAGCGCCCTAGGCGCTTTTTTGTTAAATCAATTTATTCGCCATAACTGGCTTCAAAAAAGCTCTCTAGGATGATCACCGCAGACATATTATCTACGTTGCCTTTACCTAAGTTTTTATAACCACCACGTTCAAACAACCGTGCTTTAGCATCAGCGGTAGTTAAGCGCTCATCTTGGGTATGAACCGCTATACCGTAATGATTATGCAAACGATTGGCGAACTTTTTGGCTTTAAAGGTAACCTCTTGTGAGGTGCCATCCATATTAAGCGGTAAGCCAACCACCATTAAGTCAGGTTGCCACTCTTTTACCTGTACAGCAATGTCATCCCAATTAGGGATGCCATCTTGAGCTTTCACCGCCTTTAGGCTGGTGGCGCTGCCTGTCAATTCTTGACCAATTGCAATACCAATGCTCTTAGTACCAAAATCAAATCCCATTACGGTGCGCTCACCTTGCGGTTTTACTGTTTTTTTAGTCATGTTTGTCTTTTATGTTATTAGGGTCTGTTAACCTTTCAAGATTGAATTTGCAGCAGTCTGTTTGGTATTTAGGCAAGGCAGAGCCTTTGTGGTGTGGTTATTCCCCATAAATAGGCGATAACGCAGCATCAATGCCAAACAGGCGCTGCCCGAAGGGTTCTGCCTA